>JANNDA010001232.1:0-15394 GCA_031387195.1 Planctomyces sp.
TTACAACCCCAATAGTTAAGGTTAATAATCCACATCGCGCCAAAAAGTCCCGCCGGTCGAGGTCTCATCTTTCAACAAGCGATATGCCTCAGAGCGAATCCGCAGACCAAGACTTTCGCCAAGCAATCGCCCCTCGGACGGTGCTGCCGCTTGTGCAATCGACACGCCCAGCCGAGCCAGCAACTCATGCGGTTCGACGATCATCTCGCCCGCACTTCCATCCGGACGCCGTGCATACACTTTGGAAACCTTCCACGTCGGCAACGCAAACACCTCTGTCAACCACGGAGCTTGCGTCGGATCGGCCGCGATCTCGACGGCTCGCAGCAGCGACGCACGCAGATGTTTTTCGACGGCGTCATCCGTCTCACCACCAACCACGACGACATCTGGCCGCCACGAACGCAGCGTGATCACCCAACGCGCCAGCCATTGTTCATCCAAACGACCTTCCGCCCGTCGCGACCACGCTTCGAGCAATTTGTCCGGTTGCTTTGCCAGATCGGGCACTGTGGACAGCCACCGTTCATCAGTCTCCGCGCTGTTGCCGCCGCTCGCGTGAACCGCATCGAGTAATCGCTGATCCAATTCCGTCGTCGCCGCTTTGTCCGTTCGCGATTCGGGGACCAGCACCGTCGCGAGACTGCGATAACCTTGCTCACCACTTTGCTGAGCCATCAGCCGAAATGAGACGTCATTCGGCCAGACCGAAACCGACAACCAACCCGCTCGCCGATCAGCTCCGCGAGCACCCCGCCACGTTTCACCGCCGTCCGTCGTCTGCAAAATCAGGCCACACGCACCGACAGCGATGCCAACTTGCGACTCATTTCCGTTGCTTGCGTTCGCGAACTCCAACGATTCGATCGGCAGCGTCGAGCCGGTGATTTGTTGCTGCCAGGAGGCACCGCCGTTGGGCGAATGCCAGATCACGCTGCCGGGTGAACCCGCCACCCATACTCGATCACCGCGAGCCGCCACCGCTCGGAAGTTCGCGGCGTCACGCAGCTCAGCCGGAAGCTCTCCCGCTGGGGCTTCCCACACAACACCGCCGGTCTCGGTCTTCATCACCAAGCCACCGTCACCGACGAGCCAACCTTGCAAATCACGTTGTAAACGGACGGCGTGAATGCGTCGCCAACTCGATGGATCAACGCGAGTCGGCAAGACTTTTCCATCCGACACGGCCGAAACTCGCCCTTGCCGGCCTCCTAACAAACCATCCAGCGGTTCAACAAAATCTGCCGCCAACCAACTTGAGCCCGCCGGCCCGGCCATCTCTTGCCACGTCTTCCCGCCGTCCTCAGTCGTGAGCACGCCGGAGGGATGTGCCGCATTCGGTTCGCCAACGATCACTCCTTGTCGAGGATCAAAGAAACGCACATAGCGCAGCCGAGGCAATTCCTCGTTCGACATCGTTTGCCAAGTGACTCCGCCGTCTTTTGTCACCAACAACAGGCCACGACCTCGTCGAGTAAACGGCTCGGTATCGCCACCTGCGACCCAACCCACGCGATCGGAAAGAAAACAGACGCTGTTCCAGTGCGCCAGCGTATTCGTCGGCACGAACTTCCAAGTGACTCCGGAGTCGGTCGTCTTCCACACCACTCCATGATCACCGACAGCCCACGCGAGCTTCTCGCCAATCATCGCCACGTCGCGTAACGTCGCGTCATCTTGAATCGGCGTCGGCTCCGCAGCCTTCAGACACGAAGGCCCAGAAAAAATTCCGCAGCCCAGCACGCACGCAACGAGCAACTGAAAGAATTGAATCTCAGGCGAGCGGGGCGGCGTCAGCCCCCCGATGGTTTCGTTGGCCAATGAAAACCGTAGGGCTAACGCCCCGCTCGCCAATTTATCGAGGAGAAACAATCGCGTGATTGACCGAGTTCGTCCGTGATTCACCATGAGTGCGATCCATCGCTGGCCGTGGTTGATTGAGCCGCTGGGAGTCTATGCCGAATCCGATTTCGCGGTGAATGCGAGTCCTGCAAGCGTAGCTCGCCTCACTAACCCGAAGCGTCAGCAAGGGCGGAGGCTTCACGCGGCATCGAAATCGGAACGTTTTGGGAGCGTCCGCCCTCGCTCACGCTTCGGGTTAGTGTCGCATTAAATTGCGCGAAATTTCTGCAAAGTGTGACAATCACTCGGCACTAGTCCGCGATTCCCTCCGGCAGAAAAAACCACTTCGGAGACATAGAGGCCGCCTCGTGAATCGAACCAGATGTCATGCGGTGCGAAGAAGTCACCCGGCTCGCACGGGTTGAGGCCGCCGCCCCAACGCGAAAGCAATTGGCCGCTCGCATCGAAGATACTGACTCGGCCGCCGGTCGCATCAGGATGCGGTGCGACGGTGCCGGGCCACATGCCGGCTCGATAGCCCAACTCGGCGACGTAGACTTTTCCCGCTGAGTCAATCGCCACTTCGCAGGGCCGCGCGACGTCGGTCCATTCCGAGAGAAATTGTCCTTCCGGCGAAAAGAGTTGCAGGCGACTGTTCTCTCGATCGGCCACGAACACCGTGCCGTGGCGATCGACCGCGATTCCATGCGGCACATGAAACTGTCCTGGCCCCGTCCCTGGCTCACCCCACGAGCGAATCAACTCACCGGCGGGTGAGAATTGATGCACGCGGGCGTTGCCGTATCCGTCAGCAACGTAGAGGTCGCCGTTCGGAGCGAGCGCGAGATTCGTGGGAAAATAGAACGGCGGCCCCGCCTGTTTGATCGTGCGATAGTCGATGCTCGTCGCACCGGTGTCGGAAGGCTGCCCGCTCGCGCCGAGCTTCAGCAGCAGACGTCCTTCCGGCGAGTATTTACGAACGGTGTGATCGAGATCATCGACGCAATACACCGAGTCATCCGGGCCGATTGTGATTCCATGCGGACGGACGAATTCTCCGTCACCCCACGATGACAAGAAAACTCCATCACGGTCAAAGATCGTCACTGGATGATTGCCTCGGCCAAACACAAAGACTCGATCTCGCGAGTCCGTGGCGACGGCAGTCACTTCCGCGATGCTCCAACCTTCCGGCCAGCGCAGCCAATCGAGAACCGGGGCATAAGCGTCGTGGGTCATGAGGCGATTCCTTCAATACCCGAAGTCGGGCGGCAGTCGATCAACCGTCGCGATCTCGTCGATGGAGATGGCGTCAGACAACTCGTGCTGTCCGCTCCCTGGGGCAGACTCACAGAGGAGTTTGAGCTTGCCGTGGCGACTCTCGCGATTATCGGGATAACCTTCAAACACTCGACCGTCGCGCGTTGTCACTCGGAGCGGGTGCGTTTCATCGATCCCCGGCAAACCCTCATTGGCCAGCGCCGCAAAACGACTCCACGCCCAAGCCCAAAGAGTTGCTTGCGCATCCACTTGCCCAGCAATGTTGGCCCAGTCTTGTTCGGCTTGAAACAGTTCCTTCCACGGCGCGATCAAACACCACGGTTTGAGACTGTCCTCAATCCACTTCTGCCGCGAGATCACGAGATCGGCAAATGTCGGTGACATCCGTTGGACTTCCTCTGGCCTGGAACGGTTGTCACTAACCCGAAGCGTTAGCGAGGGCGGGCGCTCCAAGAGACTCTGAATTCGCGGTCACGTTCGCCCTCGCTCATGCTTCGGGTTACTAAATAGTGACGCATCATTCCGGCGATTACTTGCGAGCCAACTTGTGTTTGAGCGGCAACCACGCACCGTTTTCGTGGCTACTGTTGACGCACTGTTGGATGAAGTACATCCCCTCGACGCCGTCGTTGACGTTGGGATAAATCGTGTTGAGCTTGTCCCAAGTCCCGCCGGTCGCTCGTGTCACAATGTCGTCGTACGCCGAGCGGTAAACATTGGCGAACGCCTCAAAGAAAGCTTCCGGATGCCCTGACGGCAGACGGCACGCCGCTTTGCCGGAATCGTTCATGTACGGTGCGTTCGGGTCACGAGTGTAGAGCGCGTGAGGATGACCATTACGACGCAGAGTCAGGACGTTCGGCTCTTCTTGTCGCCATTGAATCGCTCCCTTCGTGCCGTCGATTTCGATGGATACGTCGTTCTCACGACCGTGCGAAATCTGGCTGGCAGTGACCGTACCGAGACCGCCGTTCTCGAAGCGAATCACCGCATGACCGTAATCATCCAGTTGGCGGCCTGGCTCAAACGTCTTCAAGTTGCACGAGATATCGGCTGGGATCAGGCCGGTCATGTAGCGAGCAAGGTTGTAAGCGTGAGTCGCAATGTCACCGAAGCAACCGGCGGCGCCCGATTTGGCCGGATCGGTTCGCCACGCGGCTTGTTTTTGATCGCTAGATTCGAGCCGTGTTCGCAACCAACCTTGGATGTAACAGGACCGCACCGCTTGGATCTCACCCAGCTCACCATCCTGGATCATCTGCCGAGCCATGCGGACCAGCGGATATCCCGTGTAGTTGTGAGTCACGGCGAAGACCGCACCTGATTTGGCAACGACGTTCGCCAGCTCTTCCGCTTGAGCCAAATCAAACGTCATCGGCTTGTCACAGACGACATTGAACCCCGCTTCCAGCGCGGCTTTGGCAATCGGGTAGTGCGTGTGGTTCGGAGTGGCCACCGTCACGAAGTCGATTCGCTGATCGGCGGGCAGCTTCAATTCTTTGTCGATCATCTCTTGAACGGAGCCATAAGCCCGGTCTTGCTTGATGTCGTAAGCCGGTGCCGAAGCTTTCGCTTTGACCGGGTCGGACGAGAGCGCTCCCGCGACCAATTCCGCTCGGTTATCGAGCACTGCGGCAGTCGCATGAACTCGCCCAATAAAAGCTCCCTGACCGCCACCGACCAATGCCATTCGTAGCTTGCGATTGAGCGCGCCGTTTGTCGTTTCCAAGGTGTTCATCTCCTGCTGAGAAAAGCGATGTGATCCGGTGAGGTCAGCGATTACAGAGCGCACCCCAGCAAAAATCAACCATCTCTGACGACTGGAACCTCACACTTTGATTTCCCAGGTGTGAAGCCGTTTTCGCCAGCAAAGTCTCCTCCTGTGGCAGGCAAGATTGAAGCCCGCCTTTGGTGGCGGGTGTTCATGATATGTCACTTCGGGAGGTGAAATAGCCGCTGTTTGACTGAATAGATTGAGTTTTTCCAACAAGGAGACTTGAAAATCGTATTCCCTAAGGCAATGCTCTCAAACACATCTCTGAAATGATACGCAACACCAAATTCTTCCGAATCTAACCAACTCTGGTTACTCGAATCGGTGCTCTCAACATTTCAATTCTCGTTCGACTTTTCCATTTCCATTCTCGTTTGAGAGGTGTTTCATGCACACAAGTCGTCTCCGCAGAAAAGGATTCACACTTATCGAGTTGCTCGTCGTGATTGCGATCATCGCGATCCTGATTGCACTGCTGTTACCGGCAGTTCAACAAGCGCGTGAAGCCGCTCGCCGCTCGCAATGCAAGAACAACCTGAAACAGATTGGGTTGGCATTGCAGAACTACCATGATTCGGCAACCTGTTTTCCGCCGCGTGTGACTCGATCACTCGATGTCACGCGTTTGCCGAACCTCTTTCATACGTGGATGACCATGGTATTGCCCAACATGGAACAGCAGGGGCTTTACAAGAGCCTTGACTTCAATACGTCGGCTTGGGTTCAGCGGACTCCACAGTTGATTGGTAGGACAATTCCCGCATTGATCTGCCCCAGCGACTCTTCTGCCGGTGGCCCCGATACGCTTCGTGGCACTCTCAACATTGGATTGACCAGCTACGGCGGAAACGCGGGCTACGATTGGAACAATGACCAAATGGGGAGCGTGCATGTCGGAATGTTTCCGGACTTGGGCGTGGTACGAATTGGCGACGTGAAAGATGGAACGTCCTCCACGATTTTCGTCGCAGAAACAAGTTTGCCGGGTTTCAACCAAGGGCCCATTGGTTCGGCGGCTAACGGTGGGGGCAACCAAAGAACGGGAGTCGCCTGCGTCACACGTGGCTGGGGTTATCCATTTGACAGAGAAGTCTATGCACATTCTCCTAACGGGTCGGCGACCTTCGGTGCTGGCTGTCCCAACGCGGCTGTACCGGCGGGTGCTCCCACCGCAAGCGTCTGGTGCATCCTCGGTGCTGCAGGAAGTGGTGGCGTTCACGCCATGGGTCCATGGTACTACTACAATTACGGCATCAACAATAACTGGCCAGGTAGCAACAGCAGCCACCAAGGGGGCGTCCATGCAGTGATGGTTGATGGGGCAACCCGGTTCCTCAGTTCTACGATGGATTACCAAGGTGTGTACCGCTCGATCGGAACGATCAGCCGTAGAGAAGTAGTGACTGTTTTCTAGTTCCGGTGCTTTTTCTGCCTTGCAATAGTCCGGTGCCAAGCCGTGGTTGATACCCGGCTAGGCACCGCTTTTGAGATTGAATTGTGATTTTTTCCTGGTTACTGAGACGTTTTTTGGAGCTTGCATAATGAACCGTGCCCTGCTTCGTTTCACTTGCTCGTTGGCACTGCTCAGTGTTTTCGGCTGTGGTGGAAAGGCTCCTAAAATCTTGCCCGTGAAGGGGACGATTCAACTGGCTGGTGTAGACCTAAAGGGGTTGCAAGTTATCTTTTCGCCAAAAATAACAGCGAGCAAGAACGGTGAAACTCCAACGGTGGGGACTGCTGCGGTGGGGACGATTGCCGCCGATGGTACTTTTCAACTATCGACGACCAAACCAAACGACGGAGCGGCTGTTGGCAAATATGTTGCCATGATCGGCCCACCAAGTGCCGCACCAGGCGACACATCGATCGACCTGAACCGCCTCAAGGGAATCCCTGAGACGTATCTTGATGCGGCCTTGTCTCCGCTGGAGGCCGAAGTGAAAGAATCAGGATCAAACGACTTCAAGTGGCAGTTGGATCCAAAGGGTAGACAATCCACCGACTCAACGTCCCTTTCGACTTCAAAACCCTAAGAGATCGCCCGAAGGCGGCTCCAGCGACGGTTCCGGCTAAGAATTCAGCGATAGCAATTGGTCAATCGATGACGCGAGTCACGTCATACACGGCGAGCGACTCTTGATCGCGGAGATACATCCGCCCGCCGGTGACGATGACGTGAGCCCAAGCCGGTCGGCCATGTGGCTTGATCTGGAAGCGGCCATGCTCGCGATAAGCTTCGGGAGTGGCTTCAACCAATGCGACTTCGTGGCCTTCGCCGAGAATGTAGAGCATCCCGTCGGCGACACAGATGGAACCTTTGCCAGCGCTGCGGGCTTGCCAGGCAATCTTGCCGGTCTTGAACTCCATGCACATCAGCGGGCCACTGGCGGCCGAGTACATGTAATCGCCGACTTTCACGATGCCGCCGTGATGGCAGGACATTTTTTTCTCGAAGTAAACTTCGTCCGCTTTCTGAGTGCTGCCGGCCCCGGAGACCTTCGCCAAGCCGCCGCCGACTCCGTAAGAACTCGACGCGAAGACGAAGTTGTCTTCAACGATCGGCGAACAGCAGTTGGCCGTGCCATTGGCCGGAGCGGTGTATCGCCACAACGATTTTCCATCCGCCAGCGACACACCGAACACGCTTTGATTGCCAAACTGCACGACCTGCCGTTCGCCGTTGATCTCCGCTATGACCGGCGATGAATAATGCGCGCCTTCGGTCACGTCCTTGCTCTGCCATACCGGTTTGCCGTCGAGCTTGTTGAGTGCCGCCAACGTCCCGCCCTTCCCGCCCGGTGTGACGATGACCAAATCATCGACGATCAACGGCGATTCGGAATATCCCCAACCGGGAGTCCCTCCGCCGAAATCCTTCGACAAATTGACGTACCAAATCGTCTTGCCAGTCGCGGCGTCGAGACACACAAGATCGCCGTTGCCTCCCTCAACATACAGTCGATCACAATCCACGGTCGGCGTGCCGCGCGGGCCGTCTCCCATACCGTTGCGATAACCGCCGACCGCCGCACGCAGTTCGGTCGCGTCGAGCACTCCGTCACCGCTGACTTTGTTCGCGATGTAATAGCGGCGCAGTTCGTCGTCCGTGATGCCCCCATCGCGACCTGCTTCATGCTTCGCAAGCGAGGTTTCAATCTCATCCGCCGTGAGCTGATCATCACCTTTGTTCGTCACCGGATCGCGAACATCAATCCGACCGAAGTGGCGATCGAGTGCAGTGCCCTGCGATTCCATTCGCGAAATCTTCCCATCGGCATCCTTGTCGAGATCTTTCAGGTACGCCTCGGTTCGTTGCTTCGCGAGCGCCGCCGCATCGGCCTTCGTATCCGCCGCGTCAATGCGTTCAAACGTGTCACGTAGCAGATTGCCTGACTCGCCAAAGCTCAACATGCCATCGCTGTCTTTGTCCAATTCCGTGAGCAACCCGGCCGATCGCAGTTCGGCAACTGCTTCCAACGTTTCATTGCTCGCCTTGTTGTACTTGTTCCAGTCCCAGCCGAAACGACCGAGAGCTTCGACTTCACTCACCAAGCCATCGCCATTGCGATCCAGTTGTTTGAAATCACTGGCAATCCGAGTCTCCAATAACGACGCCACCGGTCCCGGCTGCACGGTCCATAGCGTGCGACCGTCTTTCGCATCAAGCGAGATGATGTGCTCAACACCATTCAAATCTCCCTGCGTGTAGATGCGACCGTCCTTGACCGCGATCGACGAATACCCGACGCCGACCGTATCCACTTGCCAAACCACTGGCGGCCCATCGCTCGGCCACTCTTTGAGCAAGCCGGTATCCAAGCTGATGCCATCGCGATTCGGTCCCCGCCACTGCGGCCAATCCCCCGGCTTCGACGGCACCTGAGCCACACCTTCAGCCACCAGCAAAGACAACACACACGTCGCAGCAACTGAAACCACAGACATCTTCATCGGCGGGCTCCTTGGGGAATGGGCGGCCCAGAGTTCGTCATCAAGGCTCTTGATGGAATCCAGGTCACGGCGGGAAGGCGAGCATTGTTACTAGGAGTCACTGAAATTTGCAGCTTCAACCAACAGGCTTCGCACGTCGCATCAATGCGAGCAGTGTCTTCGACCGTCGGCTCGCGTGCAGCGACGGAATTGAAACAACTCATTGTGCTGCGGTCGGCATCAATCGCCGGCGCGCTTCACGCACAACCCGCTCCGCCTCATCGGCAGAGTAGGCCAGCGCGGTGAGGTGCCCCATCTTGCGACCGGGACGAGCGGAGGCTTTGCCGTAAAGATGCAGCTTCACTTCTGGCAGCGCGAGTGCGTCAGCCCAACGTGGTTCACCATTGGCCCAGACATCGCCGAGCAAGTTGGCCATCGCGGCTGGCCGGAGCAATTCCGTCGAGCCGAGTGGCAAGCCACAGATGGCTCGAACTTGCTGCTCGAACTGACTGGTCACGTTCGCGTCAAACGTGAGATGTCCCGAATTGTGCGGTCGTGGAGCGAGTTCATTGATCAACAGCTTGTCATCCGGCGTGAGAAACATTTCGACGCACAGCACTCCGACAACATCGAGCGCTTCAAGAATCCCGCGAGCAATCTCCTCCGCTTCCGCCGCGACTTTTGGAGAAACACGAGCAGGCGCAACGGTGACATCCAGAATGTGATTCGAGTGCATGTTCTCCAACAGCCCGAAGCTCGCAAACGAGCCATCAACCCCACGAGCCGCGACGACCGAGACTTCCATCTGAAACGTTACGAAGGCTTCCAGAACAGCCTCATTCGTCCCCAATGATTCCCAGGCCGAAGCCGCTTCGTTCGGCGAGCCGATCTTCACTTGCCCCTTGCCGTCGTATCCCCAACCGGCCGTTTTCAGAACCGCCGGAGCACCGAGTTCTCGCAACGCCAACTCAAGTTCGCTCAGCGATCGCACAACGCGAAACGGCGTTGTCGGAAAGCCTTGCTCACTGAGGTACGTCTTCTCGCGCAGGCGATGCTGCGAAATATGCAGCACCTGTCCGGCGGGACGAACCGGAGTGAACCGCGCAGCCGCCTCGGCGGTTGCGGAGGGAACGTTCTCAAATTCAAAGGTCACGACAGAGACTTGCTTCGCAAACTCGGCAACGGCGTCGAGATCGTCGTAGCTCGCGGTCACTTCATGATCCGCGACTTGCCCAGTCGGCGAATCGGTGTCCGGCGAAAACGTGTGAACTCGATAACCCATCCGCCGCGCCGCGATTGCGAACATCCGACCGAGTTGTCCGCTGCCAAGGACTCCCAATGTGGCTCCAGGCAGAATCGTAGCCCTTTCGCTCTGCGAGAGGATTACGGATGGGCCACTGACGTTATTCACGGAATCAACACTCATCACCACTCCATCGCGGGTTGCGCATCAGGCTCTAGTCTGGCGGAGAACACGTAAAAACTGGCGAGCAGGGCGGCGTCAGCCCAATGGCACTTAATTTAAGCTGCGAACCGCAGGATTGTCGTCTTTCGCTCCGCGAAAGAACGCCCTTTCGCGGAGCGAAAGGCGACAAAGACTGTGCCATTGGGCGTCAGCCCCCGGTCTTCAATGATGATCGCGACCACCGAGGGCTGACGCCGCCCCGCTCGCCTGAGAAGCTGTCAGTTTCACAACCTCGCAGCGAGAAGGCTACTTGGCTGCGAGATGTTTTGTTTATGGCAGCGTGTCATTGAGCACTTTGTCGGTTTGCTCTTGCATAAAAGCTTTCAACTTTTCACGCAGTTCTGGCCGAGTCGTTGCGAGGATTCTCACGGCCAGCAACGCGGCGTTGATGGCTCCCGCTTTGCCAATCGCCATCGTGCCGACGGGAACTCCCCCTGGCATCTGCACGATCGACAGCAAAGAATCGAGCCCCTGCAATGCGTGGCTCTGCACCGGAACTCCGAGCACCGGCAAGACCGTGTATGACGCCACCATCCCCGGCAAGTGAGCCGCTCCTCCCGCACCGGCGATGATGATTTGCAGTCCGCGCGACTCAGCGGACTTCGCGTACTCGGCCATCCAATCGGGCGTCCGATGTGCCGACACCACGCGGCATTCATGAGCCACCCCAAACTGTGTCAGCGTCGCGTTCGCATGTTGCATCGTCTCCCAATCGGACTTGCTGCCCATGATGACGCCAACAAGCGAGGTCTGATTGGTCGTTGGTTGTTGATCATTGGTCATTGGTCATTGGTCCTTGGCAAATTCCGTCACCTCTGTTTGCTCCTAAATGACCAATGACCAATGACCAACGATCAATGACCAATGACCTGAGAGCTGAACGAACGGTGAAACCTTACTTCAAATCTTCCGGCTTCACGCCTTTGGCGTAGCCGCCGAATTTGAATCGCAGCGGCTTGAAGTCGCCGACGAGATCTACCTTTAACTTCTCCGTGATCTTGTCTTCCAGCGACAGACACCAGTAGCTGGCGTTGACGATCAACCGGCGAGTCCCCTCCCACAGCAGATCTTCAGAGGCTCCCATCGTTGTCGTGAAGACGCGAGCGGTTTTGCCGCTCTCGCTTTTGTAGGACTTGGTCCAGGCGACCGGCATCATCGGGTCGTTCTTCTTCCCCTCAACCGGCTTGCTGTCATCCTTCAGCGTCTCGGTGACTTGGCCGAGTACCAGCGGCAGGCTGTCTCCCGGCAAAGGCAAGCGCACGCCGTAAACGTCCGTCGTGCCAAAGATGTCGCCGTCTTTGAGTCCGCGCAGAATTGGGTGCGACGCTTGGTCTTTCACCAAGAGGCCACGAGTTCCCTCGACCGCATGATGCCCGTGATGGCTGATCCACGTCTCGCCGAGCACCTGCCGACCGAAGCCTTGTTCGTACTCTTTGCCGCCGTACGTCCAGCCGTACTTCTCGAACTTGCGGCCTTTCGGAATGTTGAACGAGTGCGTTGAAGTCCGCAGACCGATGACTGGCTTGCCCGCTTCGATGTAATCGACGAACGGCTGCATCTGCTCATCCGGCAGATTGCGGAACCGCAGTCCCAGAATCGCCAGATCGGCCGTCTTCAACGCCTCGGTGCCAGGAATGTTGGTCTGATGATCCGGCTTGATCGAGCCATCCGCCGGATCAATCGGGAACAGCACGGTGCATTTGAAGCCGTGATGCTTGGAGAGAATCTTCGCCAACTGCGGCAGCGCCTCTTCCGAGCGGTACTCGTCATCGCCGCTGATGAGCACGATGTGCTTCCCCTTGCCCGGCCCGTCGCCTCCCTCGAACACAACCCACGGATCAGCGGCCTTCGCGGCCGAGGCGATCAAACCGAACCCGAAACCAACAACCATCAAGCACAGAGCCAATCGAATCTTCACGGTCAAACCTTTCAAGTGGTGAATTTGAAATCTCATCTGGCACGGCGGATGAAATACTGGCGCGGACTATCGTTTCAAGCAGGGCCTTGATGGGCAAGCGATGAGGATGATTTTCAACGCAAAGACGCGACGGGACAAACACGATTCCATTGAGCCTCTTCTGGATGCTTTGCGTCCTTCGCGACTTTGCGTTGAAGAATCAGTAATCCCTTACCGCGCCATCCGGCAGTGTCGGCTTCGGCCATTTGAAGACGCGCTTGGGGTCGGCGTTGACATTCTCGAACAGCGACTCATCGACGGTCACGCCGAGGCCGGGGCCTTGAGGCAGGGTCGCGTAGCCGTCTTTGTCTTGTTCCCAGCTTTTGCGAGCGACGCCGGCGGGCATCAGGTGGCCGTCGAGGTAGCCTTCGTGGATCAGCAGGAACGGGATCGCGAACGCCGCGTGGATGCTCGCCGAGAGGCCGAGTTCGCTCATCGTGCAGTGCGGGGCCAGCGGGACGAAGTACGCCTCGGCGAGCGTCGCGATCTTCTTCATCTGCGTGATGCCGCCGGTGTGGCCGCAGTCGGGTTGCAGGATGTCGATGCAACGCTCGTGGAGGTACGGCAGCATCTCCCAGATCGTGCGGTCGCGCTCGCCGGTGGCCATCGGGATTTTGATGTGCTGCTTCAGACGCTTGAAGACTTCGATGTTGCCGGGGACGGCGACCTCTTCCAGAAACAGGATGTCATACGGTTCGATGGCGCTCGCGAATTGAATCAGCATCGCGGGGGGGATCGCGCAGTGCGCGTCGAACATCACAGTGCCGTCTTTGCCGACTCGTTCGCGAGTATCCTTAACCATCTTGACGAGCCGTTCGATCTCCGCCGGATCGGCCGAGTACGGATGCGGCCCGCCGGTGCCGGCCTTGTGAGCCTTCGCGTGCGGATACATGCGAACCTTGTCGCGCGTCGGCCCGCCGAGCAGCCGATAGACCGGCACGCCCCACGTCTTGCCGGTGATGTCCCACAAGGCCATGTCGATCGCCGAGATCACATGCGTCATGAACGGCCCGCCGCGCATGTCGCGATGGGCGCGATACAGCTTCTGCCAGAGATGCTCGATCCGCGTCGGGTTCTCGCCGTCGAGCAGTTCAAACAGCGACTGAGCCAGCGCGACGGCGACGTTCGGTTCGAGACCCGTGACCTCGCCCCAGCCGGTGACGCCGTGATTCGTCTCGATCTTGAGGTACGCCTTCGTGCCAACTCGAAACCCGCGCAGCGATTTGATCTTCAAGTCAGCTCCGCGATCAACGACGTTCGCGGCGGGATTGTTCTCCTGAGCGACGGCGTCGGAGAGCATCGCGAGGCCGGTGGCCATCGCGGTGGATTTGAAGAGATTTCGGCGAGACACAACATTCTCGGTGTGTGGCATGATGGTCCTTATTCGCCTATTGAGAAAGTAGGACGGGCACTCTTGCCCGTCGTTGTTGACGGACAAAGACGGGCAAGAGTGCCCGTCCTACAGACCATTCAACAGTCGGCAATGTTTTCAGAGGCTCCAGCCAGAACGATACTCGCGACGGATGAATCGCGCGGCTTCGGGCGCGTTGGGACAGCTCATCGTAGCTGCGTTCCATTCGAGCTTCTTGCCCGTGCGATACGCGACGTTGCTGAGATGATTCGCTTCGGTCAGCCAGCCGGAGTACTCGAAGTTGCATGTCGTGGGTTCGCCCGTCTTGCAGGCGCGAATCCATTCCGCTTGTTGACCGAGCGATTTTGGGATCGACGGTGCCGGACGTTGGTAGCCTTCAAAAGACTTCTCCGGCAACAGCACGTGCTTGCCGTAATCAGAGAGCAACATCCCTTTGTCGCCGATGAAGAGCACGCCGGAATCCCATTGAGGAATCCCTTTCTCGGTCCAGATCGTCGGCTTGTTGACTCCTTGATACCACGTCAGCTTCACGGCGGGCAGATCGCCGCGCGGGCCGTATTCATAAGTCACTTGCATCGAGGCAGGGGCGAGTTCAGCGTGTGGAGGCGGGCCGGACGCTTCGATCGTCAGCGGCGATTGCAGCTTCAACGCCCAGAACGGCAAGTCGTTCCAGTGACTGCCGAGGTCTGACATCGTGCCGCTCCCAAAATCCCACCAGCGATACCACTTCGGCCCGGGAAAATAGACGCTGTGAAATGGTCGCTCTTTCGCGGGACCGAGCCACAAATCCCAATGCAATCCCGCAGGGATCGCTTGTGATTCCGTGGGGCGTTCCTGAACCGAAACAATGTCGCCGAATTTCTTCGCATCCGCTTCACTTTGAAGTCCCCAAGCACGACCGACCCACACATGAGCCTCGCGCACAGGACCGATCGCCCCTGCCTGAATTAGCTCGACAACGCGGCGATAGTTGTCTGTCGAATGAATCTGAATCCCCATTTGCGTGGCGACTTTCGCCTTTGCCGCCGCCTCACGAATGAGCCGCGCTTCCCACACGTTGTGTGACAGCGGCTTCTCGCAATAAACATGCTTGCCGAGTTGCAACGCGGGCAACGTGGCGAAGGCGTGAGTGTGTTCGCACGTGCTGACCACGACGGCGTCGAACTCATTGGCGTGATCGAACAGCTTGCGGAAATCGACGAACTTCTTGGCGTGCGGATATTGCAGACCGACTCGATCGAGTGTCGGCTCGAAGACGTCGCAAATCGCCACGACGTTTTCCGACGCGAGAGCCGGTAAGTGCGAACCACCGCGGCCGCCGACACCGATGCAAGCGACATTGAGTTTGTCGTTGACGTTTCTGGCTCGCAGAATCGCTGGTGCCGCAAAGGAGCTCACGCCCGCAGCGGCCGAGGTTTGAAGAAACTGACGTCGAGTGGCTTTCAGAGTCATGTGCGTCTCCTGTTGGTGATGAGCGGCTATTTCGCCAGCAATTTGGCCATGAGGAACTCGGTCGCAGTGGCGTACTTATCTGACTTGGAATGGCCGGGAATCAGCAGGTGGCATTCGTGGCCGGCGCTGTCAGATTTTTCTTTCAGCTTCACACCGTAGACCGGGTGATGAATTCCGTGGCCAGCGTCTTTTGACGGAAGAGTCATGTCGCCACCATAGGTCATCAGCAATGGTGGGTCTTTGGCATCGACGTGGTTGTAGGGCGAGAACTCAACGTAGAGCGCGTGGTGTTTGTCGTAGTTCTGCAAGGCTCCTTCCATC
>JANNDA010001361.1:0-2389 GCA_031387195.1 Planctomyces sp.
CCCCCCGGTGGTTGAGATGGCCACTGAAAACCGGGGGGCTGACGCCGCCCCGCTCGCCTGCGGGTCAATTGATTCACCGGCTCGGAATGTCGAGCAGACGGGCAAGAGTGCCCATCCTCCAGAGGACAATGTCGCCTCGGAGCCGGAAACGCCCCTAGCAACCTCTGTTCCTCCGGCGTCAAGTCTTGATTTTCGGCCTGGCGCAGAAACCGCATTTTGGTCGCAAGTCCTTGCCGAAATTGGCGATGATTTCGGTAAAGAGTTTCGGAAAGTGGCCCGCACGGCAATTAGTGGGCCAAATCGCCTGGAACTTGGCTTTCCCAAGAGCTACCTTTTTGCCAAGCAGTTTTGCGAGAAGATTGAGGTTCGCGGACGGCTTGAAGAAGTGGTGTTTCGGCTGGCGGGGAAACCAGTCCAAGTGGTCTTCTCAGTCATCGACGACACTTCTTCTGGCGAGCCAACAACACGAGCTGCGGCCCCGGTGCGACGCTTGGATTTATCGACCAACGGTGATCCTTACGTCGAAAAGGCGATCGAACTGTTCAATGCCAAAATCATGAAAAAGGAAGCCGTCGCTCGGAGCCCAACGGGGACGGATTAGCGTGAGTGCAATGTTCAAAGGACTGGCCAATATCGCCCAGATGATGAAGCAGGCTCAGGAAGCTCAGTCCCGCATGGGCGAGATCAAAGAGCGGCTTGGACGGATGAAGGTGCAAGGGACGGCGGGGGGCGGACTAGTCACGCTGGAAATGAACGGCCACCAAGAAGTGCTCGGATGCCGGATCGACGAGTCGCTGTTGCGGCCTGAAGATCGCGAAATGGTTGAGGATTTGGTTGTCGCCGCAGTGAGCGAGGCGTTGCGTAAAGTCCGCGACTTGGCGGCCGAGGAGTTCTCGCAGATGACTGGCGGACTCGATCTCGGTCCCATGAAAGACATGCTCGGCGGCTTGGGCGGCGGAGATTGAAGTGTAGACCGCTCTCGCCGAGAGCGGAGAATTGCTCTCGGCGAGAGCAATCTACACTCGCTCACTTACGAATTTAGGTAATCATGGCCAAGCAGGCTTCTGAACCACAACAACATCCCTTCGGCCCAGCAGTTGGTCGTTTAGTCGATCAGTTTGCGCGGTTGCCTGGAATCGGACGAAAGTCAGCGGAACGGCTCGCACAACATGTGTTGATGTGCGATGAAGCTGAAGCGTACGACCTTTCTGATTCGATCCGAGCGGTCAAAACGCAAGTCCGACCGTGCCGCGAGTGTTTCAATCTCACCGAGGGTGAGGTTTGTGAAATCTGTTTGAATCCACGACGCAATCACCAAGTCATCTGCATTGTCGAGCAGCCGCGCGACGTGTTGGTCATCGAAGGCTCCCGAGCGTTTGAAGGCGTTTATCACGTCTTGCAAGGTCGGATTTCACCGCTCGAAGGGATTGGACCGGAGCACCTGACGATCGACGCACTTGTTCGCCGCATCCGTCGCGACGGTGTGACCGAATTGGTCATGGCCACGAATCCGACTCTTGAGGGTGATGGCACGGCGTTGTTTATTTCCAACGTGCTGGCCAACGATTCGGTGAAGATCACTCGCTTAGCTCGCGGGATCGCCACCGGGAGTGTGCTAGAGTTCGCTAATAAAGAAATGCTGGCCGATGCGATGCGCGGCAGGCAAAGTTTTTGAGAGTAGAAATCTGAGATTTCAAATCTGAAATCAACCGGGATCGTGTTCGTCATGCACATGAATTTCTCACAACACATGCGGATGAGCCAGCAGATGAAGCTGGCACCGCGGATGATCCAGTCGATGGAGATTCTGCAACTTCCGTTCATGGAGTTGCAGGAGCGCATCGACCAAGAACTCCAAGAAAATCCGACACTGCTCGCATCCACGACGCAGGAGTCGTCCACCGATACCGAGCGCGAGATTGAGGTCGCCAGAGCCAAGGAAGAGGCGACCGAAACTCCCATCGAAGCCCGTGAACTCAACGTTGAAAGTGACAAGAACAACGAAGCCGATTTCGAGCGTCTCGTCGAGATGCACGAGAATTGGAATGACGACAGCTTCTCTTGGGAACACCGAGGCTCATCGAGTCGCATGTCCGAAGATGATGAACGTCATCAAGATCAGATGGCGAACATTCAGCAGGAAGAGCAGACGCTGCGTGAATACTTGGTCGGACAGTTTCACTTCTACGATATCTCCGCCACGTGGCGTGAATTCGGCGAGTACATTATCGACAACCTCGATGAAAACGGACGGTTGCAAAGTTCGCTGGCGGAAATCGCGGCAGTGTTCGGCGCGCGGATCACGCACGATGAGGCTCACAAAGTATTGCAACTGATTCAAAAGCTCGATCCGCCCGGCGTCGGTGCTCGAGATCTTCGCGAATGCCTG
>JANNDA010001368.1:0-6340 GCA_031387195.1 Planctomyces sp.
CCAAGTCCGCAAAGCGCGGTCAATCTCACGCAGATGAGTTGCAAGACGCCAACGTCGATCCGCTGATCCGGCAGATCACGATGGGGCACCAGCCGCGCGGAGCCAGTGGCGCTTTGGGGATGACGGCAGTTTACACGCACACTCGTCCCGCAACTCATCTGCGTGAGATTGACCGCGCTTTGCGGACTTGGCCAACGGTTTTGGAATTGGCTGCCCATTGGGCGCAAGGAGGTGTCCAATGAGTTCTTCACGCAAGCCGAACAACGGCAAAAAGAAATTGGATGGCAAGAGGTTTGTGTCTTTGCTCAATCCACCACTCACGCCGAAGAACGGCGTTGAGCTGAATGTCTTTGGTGTCTGCCGCATCAGCGGCAAGAACCAAGATGAAAAAAGTCTCGACGATCAAGAGAATCTTTATGAGGAATGGCTAGCAGGCCACTCCTCGTTTCCGGTCAAACTCACGGTCATCAAGAGTGTTGGCAGTGGCGAGCGGCTGGATCGAGACGAATCGGTGGAGATTATCGCCGCAATGGAATCGGGACGATATGACCTCCTTTTGGTGGAGGATCTGGGACGAGTCTATCGCCGCGTTCATGCGCTTCTGCTGTGCGAAGACTGTATTGACGCTGGCGTACGAGTGATCTCGCTCAACGACAACGTCGACACTGCGGTCGAAGGCTGGATGGTTCAAGGAATCTTCGCGGTGATGCGCCATGAGCAGTACAACAAAGACACCGCGAAACGAATCCGCCGGACGCTACGTTATCGGTTTCAGCAAGGCTTGATCGTGCAATGTTTGATCGCGGGGATCATCAAGCCGCCTGATCTCCAATCCGATGCGGATCTCCAAAAAGATCCGCGGTACGAGCCTGTCTACGACGAGATGTTCACACGGCTCGAAAACGGTGCTGGGTTTCCGGAGATTTCGGACTGGTTCGACGCCATCCAACTCCCAGTCGGACCGTACTGTCGCTCCAAGCGATGGTCCGCCAAAATGGTCCGCCGAATTGTCTTCAACCGCATCTTGAAGGGAATTCGATTCCGCAATGACAAGATGAGCCAGCGGGGCAATGAGACGGGGCGACGGAAGTCCGTCAAGGCTCCGCCGGAAGAACTCTTGGAGCGGTTCTGCCCGCACTTGGTGTTCATCGAGCCTGAGCGTTACGACCGAGTCATCGCGCTCATCAACCGGCGAAATGAAAAGCACCGGCGACACCTCGTTGACGGCGTGGATCCTCGGCAGAACGTCGCCCGCAAGGCGACGGAATTTCCGGGACAGCTCGCACGCTGCGGCACTTGCGGTCATCTATTCTATTGGACCGGCACAGCCGATCAAAAGATGATGTCTTGCTCGGGTTGCTTGGAGTATCACTGCTGGAACGCGATCAACATCAACGGCCCGTTTCTCCAGCGCAAGCTGCTGGAGGCCATCTGGACCGAGATTCGTTCGCTTCCAGAATTCGGGCCTCACTTCCAAAGCCTGGTTGCCGAACGATACCGCGAGGCCACCACCAAAAAGTCCGCCACCAAGATCGCCAAGCAGAAGGAGATTGCGCGACTGGAGGTCCAGATTCAGCGAGTCATGAAGACCATCGAGGACTTTGGCGGAACCCGCGCACTGGCCGATCGCCTGAGCCAACTAGACGCCTCTCGGGCGGCCTTGGACGATGATTTGAAGCTGCTTAATTCCACGCCGGACACGGTGGTCGAGTTGCCTTCCGTCACCGAGTTGCAGCAAGCCGCCGAGGAGGTCTTCCGAGTCCTCGCCCCTCGCGACCCGCGAGTCTGGCGGCAACTCCGACGTCTGGTTCCGCAGCTCTATCTGTTCCCCTATCAGATCTGTGATGGCCAGGGCATTTTCTTGCGAGCCAAGTTGGTCCTCAATTTGGCCGCCTTGATTCCCCAATCGGGGATGCCGGAAGAGGTCGAACAGATTTTGTATCGGCATATTTCGGTCGATTTGTTCGACATCCCACAGCGAGTCGAATTTCGCGAACAGGTTGTTGAACTTCACCAACAAGGCTTATCGACTCGGAAGATTGCCGGCCGGCTGGGACTCACTCAACCGGCAGTTCAGAACGCTTTGGCATTGGACCAACGGATGAAGGAACTCGGTCTCACGGAACCCTTCGTTCTGCTGACCGAGCCTCCGGAATCATTCGGACGATGCCGCCGTCACAAGAAGTCTCGGTATCGTTTTGAGCCGGACACCAAGCATCTTCCGCCACCGGAATTGGACGCCGCCGCCTAGAGCGGCCACGAACTGATTTCATCAACCTGAGCCACGAGTTCCCTGCATCAAGGGGCTCGTGGCTTTTTCGTTTTCTGAACTTGGAGACCAAGTCATGCCTACTGCCAATTCACCCCAGCCGCCCGACGCCACTGCGATTCGTGAGGCATTGCAAGCGTTGCTGGCATTGATCGCTGATGAAGTCGCGCTCCGGTTGACGGCGAAGAACAACCCGACGACGCAGACCGTCCATGAACAAGCCCCCTCAACAACAGCGTCCTGAGATCGCGGCAACGGTTGCCCCGACATCCAGGCGTGCTTTTTGTTCTGAACGAAAGGACCAATCATGAAAGTGCTCGTGATCAACAACGACGGCGGAGGATTCGCGGACTATGTGGACGTGCCGGAGGGTACGACGGTGCGAGAGATGTTCGAGCGGACGGTGAAGTCCAGTTCGCCGCACAACTATTTGATCCGGGTGAACCGTCAGCCGGTGCCGCAGGATCAAACGCTGCGAGAGGGAGATCGGGTGAGCTTCACACCGACCAAGATTGAAGGAGCCTGACGCATGGCCGGATCATCGAGTGACGGAGTTGCGGATCAATCGGCTGGCGGTCCCGCTTTCGGCTCTGGAAGCAAGAGCCGGCGTGTGGAGAACAGAAGACGCGACCAGTTTCGACTGGCGGACTCGATCTGCACGGCGCTGCGGCAAGCAGGCCAAGGGCGACCGTTGCCGACGTTTCCGGATTCTGCGTGGGACGTCGTGCTGACTTGGAGGCGGCATCTCGTGTACGCACAAAGCCGGGAGTGGTTCGCGGCGGCGGCCGAATGTCGCAAGGAATTGGATTCGGCGTTGCATGAATTGATCGATCAGGCCAACACGGCACGGCAACGACTTCAAGAGGCTGATGATCACCTCGATGGCATTCGGCTGCGAGACGTTTACGACGAGTTGGTCGCGCTGGACGCCGAGTTCGGCGAGGTCGAATGGGACTTTCGAGAGCAGAAGCTGTCGGTCATCACAGAGTCGATTGAACTGGAGGACATGGACCTGGGGCCGTTCAAGATCGTGTTCGACTGGAGCGACCTGAGTGCCACCAAGCCGTATCAAGTGATCGCGCTGGAGCCGAATACAGCCGGTGGCGATGACGACGTGACTCATCCTCACGTTCATGACCGGACACTTTGCGAAGGGGACGGCCGCGTGCCGATTCGGAACGCTTTGCGGCAGGGACGGCTGTGCGATTTCTTTTTGCTCGTGCAGCAAGTGCTGCAAACCTACAACGCGGGCAGCGCCTATGTGCGGCTCACGGACTGGGACGGCAAGAGTTGTGCGGACTGCGGCGATAGCTGCGGACGCAACAGCTCCAACTACTGCGACTCTTGTGAAATCACCTTGTGCTCCGACTGCGGCGGAATGTGTTCCGACTGCGAGGGAAATTTCTGTGCTGAGTGCCGTGGCATGTGTCACGGCTGCGACGACCGGTTCTGCCGCAACTGCCTCACCGATTGCGCGGGGTGCAGCCACGGCTTTTGTAAGGAGTGTCTCACCGATGGATACTGCGAAGAGTGTCGAGAGTCCGACGACGAGACCACCGATGGTGGAACCACGTCGTCGGAGACGGCCACCGCGACGAGCGACGTTGCGGTTCACACCGTGGGCGTGGGCGAAGCTTGTGTTTCTGCGTGACTTGGGGCCGACAGAAGTTGGCGGTTTCGGGATCTTGGCCAAAGACGATTTGCTGTTGATCGAAGATATCCGCTTGGTGCGCCAGCGTTGCTCGTCCGTGTCGGTGCAGTTTGATGACGTTGCCGTGGCCGATTTCTTTGACGAGATGGTCGATCGAGGTTTGCCGCCGGAGCGATTCGCTCGCGTGTGGATTGCCAATCGTTTTCGAGAAGAGGCTCGCTTTCGCTGAGATTCTCGTGGGCTTACGCTCATACAAAAGACCAACTGCTATTCGCCTACCCCCATAATCGAATGCTTCTATGAACGACCTTCTGAAGACAGCGACAGCCGAGTTGAAACGGTTTCTGTCCGAGAGCCTCCCGAAAATCTCGGTTGAATGGTGGACGAAGCACGTCATTGATCGGCTCTCGTTCCAGCAACAGAAGTTGGTCCAAGAGCGACGCTTCACCGCACTGCGAGACCTGGACTTTGCGGCGCTGTTGCGTGTGCTCGATCAGAATTGGTTTGAGCTATCGAACTCTCGGTCGCTGCCGAAAGAGGGACGCAATTGGGTGAAGGAACTGCAAACGGTTCGCAACAAGTGGGCACATCTTTCATCCCGCGACGTGCCGGGCAGCGAGACCTACCGAGATGCCGACACGCTTGGGCGAATGCTCGCGATGATCGGAGCTTCGGCGGCAGTGCTGAGTGATGCTCCCGGTTCCGGGCATCAGGTCGGGGCCGATGAAAGTCCCGCCGTGGAGTCCGCGACGACGAACCTGCCGAGTGCATTTTTCGCCGTGGGTAATCTCGTGACGCTTCGGTCGAACTCGTCGGTCGTGATGCCCATTGTTGAAGTGGTCGCAGCCATAGGGGTGAACCGCGCTACCGAGTCTTTCAGAACTCCAACACATCGAGAACTTGTTGCGAGACGACTTGAAACCGATGGAGGAAGAGCCCTGAAACACCGGAATCAACACGCCGTTCGGATTGCCCTCTCGCTGTCGTGTGTCGATGGTTTGACGTCCCGGCTGGAGCAAGCACATGGATGCCCGTAAGATGGACGCCGAGTTGGCAGCACTGCGACGCAGCGTTCTACGCGACTTACTGTTCTTCGTCGTGTCCCCGCACTTGACGCTTTTTATTCCTGCCGGATGACCTGATCGACGACGAAAGGAATTCAAGGCCGATGTCTGCTCCGGATGTTTTTAAGGTATGCGTGGAAGCGATTCGTGCTGGAGAGTTGATCCATCGCGTCAGCAGCACCGACAAGGAATTCCACTTTCAGAACTGGTTCAAGGCTCGTCTGGAACACGCGGGGCAGAACTTCGAGATTGGTGGACGAAACAGTTACCCCGACTTTCGCATGGTGGCCACGACCGATGGCTTTGAATTGAAGGGGCTGGCCTATCCGGGGCGAGACGCGAGCTTCGACAGCAACAGCCAAGTCCCCACCGGATCGCACAATGGCCGCTCGATCTATTATGTCTTCGGGCGATATCCCAAGCAGCCTGATGGAAATGCCTATCCGGTCCTCGACCTCGTGGTCTGCCACGGCGACTTCTTGAATGCCGATCACGACTACATCCATCACAACAAGAGCGTGAAGGGCTTTGGCAGCTACGGCGACCTCCTGATTCGAGATCGCAAGATGTATGTCGTGCCGACTCCGTTTCGGTTGGCTGATGGAGTGGCTCACCAACAAACGCTGATCTTGCCGGCTGGAGTGAAACAGGCGAAGGAGTTCGTCTGCGTCGGCGAGTTGTGTCGTCGCGAGGCCAATGAGTTGGTGATTGCGTACTCGTTTGACCTGCAAACCAACGAACTGCGACCGACGAAAGTGCCGAACCCACACGCCGGTCGCGAACATCAGTTTCAAGCTTGGCGGTTGAAGGGTTCTCCGACTGATCCCGTTGCGATGCGCGTTGCTCAAGAAGCAATGCCCACCGAGGAGGCCGAAGATGACAACGGCCACTGAAGCACGGCTGATCGAGTCTGACGATTTTCCGTTCGAGTTCCTCTCACACCTTGCCGAGCGCGAGAGTTGGCGGAAAGAGATTCATCGCCCGATCTATCACGTCCACAAATGGTGGGCGAAGCGATTGGGATCGGTGTTTCGCGGCATGTTGTTGGGATGCCAACTACCGACGTCCGCGAGCTTGGCCACCGAGTTCTATCGCTCCCACGACTTCACAAGACTGGCCGTGTTCGATCCCTTCATGGGATCGGGGACGACGATCGGCGAGGCTCATAAGCTGGGCTTCACCGCGCTCGGACGCGACATCAACCCGGTTGCCGTCGAAGCGGTCACGACGGCGCTGGGGCCGTTGAGCGAGCACGAGTTGCAGACCGCGTTCGCGCAGCTCGAAGCCGACGTCGCTCCGAAGATTCGGCGACTCTACCGCTCGATCGACAAGCGTGGTCGGCCGTGTGACGTGTTG
>JANNDA010001370.1:0-1780 GCA_031387195.1 Planctomyces sp.
AAATAAGGCCAGCGCAGCGCACACCGGGAGCAGGTCGAGTTTCCGGGCGTCACACCAGCCGGATCGAACAACGACGGACCACCGAGGGCCTGACCACTCGCCTCGCGATGCAGCGTCAGCGAGCGATCTTTCGGGTTCCGATCAACGAGTGAGTTTCAAAGGAGGCAGTTCAGTCTGCCCCGAATCCACTTTGACTTTCAAACCAGAGGTCATCGGCAAGAGATATCGCTGCGGCAGAATGTTGGGGCCGGGTGATGCGTCCTCCCCGCTCTTCACCAATTTGTTCCATTGCACCGTGACGAGATACTCGCCCGGCGGCACACCATCCTGAGACTTCACCGTGCTGAACTTCACTTGCCCGTTGGGCTGCACATAGCCGGACGGACGAAAATCCTTGAGCAGCGGGCTGCCACCAATCGGGTGCAGCGTGACGAACGCACCAAAGGCGTGTTGTCCCTCGAAGAAAACTTGCCCGGAGACCGGCACGGTTTCGATGTCATGACTCCCCTTGGCCCACGGAGCCAGGATCATCAGAAGCGACGCCGCGCTCACCACGACAATCACGCCGATCGTGCGATGCGACGGCAACAACTCCCGCAACCGACGCAACAACGGCTCGTGGTACACCGGCGGAGGCAGAACCTTCACCGAATCCAAACGCCAAACTTTGACTCCGGAGATTTGCTTCAACGAACGAGCGAGCAGTTGCTTGTCGAACGTCGTCTCTACGGCTCCGGTCACGCGCACCTCGCCGTTCTGCACTTCGATCTGCAATTTTTGAAACATTGGGATGTGGCTGTGACGGAGTTGACTCACGACACGATCGCGAAGCTCGGTGTCTTCGTGAGCGTCATCGAGGATGTCCGCCGAGAGACCACCAATCACCGATTGAGTGGTCGTCGTCTCGCGAACGGACTTGTTGGTTTTGGAAGAGGAGGTCGCCATTTTGAAACTCGTTTTCTGTCAGAGCATTTTGTGATTTGCGATGCGACGGCTGTGCCACGCACGCAGGAGTTTTGAATTTTTCTGAACTGCTGAGATCAGTCGTTGTCAGATCAAAAGAAGCGTCAGCTCACTCGCAAATCTCTCGACAACGATGGAATGGCTGAGAGACCAAGGCGAGACGCGACCGCGTGAAGAGCTGCGATCACTACCTGTCACAAGCGAGCGACAAGGATGAGATCAACAACAGCCACGCGGCGCGGGCGAGCTGCAACAACACATCTCTAGCCTGCGCATCGCGACGACGCGACCGCCGATCACGGCGTCCTGCCGTGACGAGTCGCGTTGAATTGGAAAGAAGGCATTCATCATTTAGCTCCTGGCATCCTTGCTCAGGGAAAACAGTACCGCGCCCGTCAGGAAGCGGCCTCCATCGACAATTCCGGACCACTCCCTCACGGTCGTGGTACGGTTCTAAATCGCGTACTCTGGTTCGGGAGCAAACACGCGCATCTTCTTCGGCGACACATACACCGATTCGCCGACTTTCAGCCGCAGGGTTTCAAACCGCTCCAGCGGAAGATCGACTTGGATATCAGCAACGTCCGTGCCCAGCAGTCCGATTTTCGCAATCGCTCCCGCCGGGTTGATGCGCGACACGCTCGCACGCAATGCCGACTGGCCACTGATATGACGCTCGATGTCGAGTTCATGCGGCCGAACATAAATGTGCGCCGCAGCGGTTTCGTCCGACATGCCAGCAGGCATATGATATATCCCTTCCCGTCCGATTATCCATTTTTAAACAAATCATAGAAAGTGTAGCATTTATCCATCA
>JANNDA010001376.1:0-1529 GCA_031387195.1 Planctomyces sp.
TGATGGAGTTGGCATAGGCCGCAATCACGCCCACTCCCGCACCGCCACCAGCATCAAGCGTGAGATCATTCACATAAGCACCGCCGGCATTCAGGAAATTGCCGAGAAGAACTTCACCGCCAACGAACCCCGCTCCCGTACTGGTGTCGATGACCAGATCACGGCCAGAGAGATCGGCAGAAACTGGGGTGAATGCGAAAGCCACAGCACCGCCATTTGCGTTGCCATCTTCGGTGTCGATGGTTACGGAAGCCGTGAGCACGATGCCTCCAGAGTGGCCCAAATCGACCATCCCCGACTTGCTGCCACTGCGGTCGGTGCTGATGTCGCCACCCAGAAAAATCTGGCCGCTCAAAAAAGAGGCGGTCAAGCTACCCAGCCGAGTTGTAGTGCCCAGATCGAGTAACACCACGTCGCCATTACCAGCCTTCAAAGTCAGATCCTGAGCACCATTGGCCGTCGCATCCACCGCCGCCGTGAAGGTGATATTTCCATCGTTGGTCGAGGTCGAATCGGTATCGATCGTCACGTCGGTGCCGAGTGTTACCGCGCCATCAAGTGTCACCGAACCGGCATCGTTGTTCGTCGTGTCCCCATCGGTGGCGATGCTCGCCGAGTTCAGATGGATCGACTCGGCAGTAAAGCTCAGATCGCCCGTGGAAGTCGTGGAACCCAGCAGAAGGTTGCCGTTCAAGTTGATGATGTCGGCATCGGCATCGCCGTTGACCGTCAGCTCGGCTCGGTAGGCCGTATCGACCGACGTGATCGTCACGGTGTCGGCACCCGTACCGGCGTTGATCGTCAGCGAGCCGCTCGGATTGGCGAACGTGACGATCTCGCCGCCTACGTCCGAGTCGATCGTCATGTTCGCTCCGGACGCATCGGTGAGCGTGATCGTCTCGGTCCCGGCGTTGAACGTGAAGATGCGATTCACGGCATCCAGATTGTCGATGACCGGTTCCAATTCGGTATAGGTGATGACCGTGCCGTCGATATCGACCGAGCCGTCATTTTCATTGACGAAGGTGTGGGTGATCGTGGTGGCCGTGCCAGGACCGTTTATGAGCACCAACGTATCGCCGGGCAAACCGACCTGATTGCCACCGTTGAATGTGATCGGAAGGTTGAAGAACCCGCCCAGCGCCGAGTAATCGACCGTCAGCGTGTCGTTTCCATCATCGCCGTTGATCGTCAGGTTGGTCAGGCTGGCCAAGGGAGTTGTCAAAATCGGCGTCCCGCCCAGCGTGACGATGATGTTCCCCGAACCATCCTCGAACACCATGAAGTCGTCAGCGCCGGCCGTCCCGTCGAGGATCGGCGTGGCGTCGTACGACAGAACAACATTTTGGGAACCGTAGTTGATCTCCAGTGGCTGACTGTTGAAGAGAATTGTGCTGCCGTTGGGATGCCCAGCAAACGTGTTCGACACGCTGCCAGTCGCGGTGATGATCGTGTACGAGTCACTCGACACCGGCGTGTGACTGCCGGACAGATTCAACGTGGCGTCCGCCAAGTCCACATTGCCGGTC
>JANNDA010001391.1:0-3707 GCA_031387195.1 Planctomyces sp.
TGGCTGCGGTTGGGATACGCCAGCATCGAGAACTGTTTGTTGTGAGCGATCAGTTCGTTCCAGTGATGACTGACTCGCCACTGCCGCCCCCGCGTCGGTGGAGCGCTGATTGACAGCTAAGTCTCGCGGTGATCTTGCTCCGACGCCCCCGCCAACCCTGGTCGGTGGAGCGGTGACTGGAAGCTGGAGCCACGTGACAGCACAGCGTTCAATCATCGCTCCACCGACCAGGGTCGGCGGGGGCGGGCAATACCTTCGCGCTTCAGTTTAGCGTTCAATCATCGCTCCACTGACACGGGGTCAGTGGGGGCGAGTTCGCGTGAGTTCCCACGCTTGCTTGTGCGACCTTCAGTGACCGGTACACTGACGCCGCGTTCGTGACGAAGACCCTTCCGCCCCCCAACGTAACCTTGCGATTTATGGACAGCTACGCGGTGATAGCGATGATGACGCTGGCTTTGGGGCTGGCGCTGTTGGTGGCGGAAGTATTTATTCCGTCGGGCGGGGTCATCATGACGGTGGCGGTCGTCACGTTTGTGGTTTCGGTTTGGTCGGCGTGGCAAGCGTGGGTCAAAACCGACCAGATGACGATGTTTCTGACATACATCCTGGCCTTGTTGGTGCTGTTTCCGTCCGTATTAGGCGGGGCCTTTCACGTGTTTCCACGCACGGCGTACGGCAAACGGCTGATGTCGCCGCCCACCCGAGAAGAGCTGGAACCGTATGTCGCCGAGACAGAGCGTTTGACGCGGTTGATCGGCAAGATCGGTACGTCGTTGACCCACTTGGCTCCCGGCGGCATGGTGGTGGTGGACGGCGATCGGCTACATGCGGAAAGCGAAGGAATGTTGATTCCGTCTGACACTCCCGTGAAAGTTCTGGCCCTGAAGGGGAACCGTCTGCTGGTCCGGCAACAGCGAGAAAGCCAAGCCCCCGAAGCGGCTCACCTCTCTGACGATGTCGCCGAACACGAACGCACCCCGCTTGACGATGATTTGTCACAGAGTTAAACCGCCTAGACCGTTTGGTTCTGAAATCTCCGGTTGCTCACGTTCAATTCACCTCTGAAAGACATCATGTCGAACCAACTCTTCCTGCTCGCCGCCGACGATAACAGCAGAATGATTCTGCTTGGCGCGTTCGTTCTGGTCGCACTCATCTCGTTGGTTTTTCTGGGAGTCTTCTTTCGTTACTTCGGGCTGTGGGTTCAGTGCTTGACGACCCGCGCGGGCATTTCACTGCCGAGCCTCGTGATGATGTCGCTGAAGAAAGTCAGTCCGACGATCATCGTGCGCAGCAAAATCATGGCGGTGCAGGCGGGCCTGACGCGCATCTATCCGATCTCGACCAAGGCGATGGAAGCTCACTATCTCGCCGGCGGAAATCTGCCGAACGTGATTCGTGCGTTGATTGCCGCTCAACGTGCAGGGCTGACCGATCTCGATTGGCAAACTGCGTCCGCGATCGACTTGGCCGGACGCGATCTGCTCGACGCGATTCGGACCAGCGTTTATCCCAAAGTGATCGACTGCCCGGACCCGAAGCGCGGCACAACGCTCGACGCGGTGGCGAAGGACGGCATTCAGTTGAAAGTCCGTGCTCGCGTTACGGTGCGAACCAACATCAAGCAGTTGGTCGGCGGTGCGACGGAAGAAACGGTCATCGCTCGCGTTGGTCAGGGGATCGTGCAGGCAATCGGCTCGACGAAGTCGTACAAAGAAGTCTTGTCGAATCCGGACAACATCTCGAAAACGGTGCTCGGCGAGGGGCTCGAAGCGCAGACCGCCTTTGAAATCGTGTCGATCGATATTGCCGACGTGGATGTGGGCGAAAACATCGGCGCTCGTTTGCAGGCCGATCAGGCCGAAGCTCAAGTGCGAGTCGCTCAAGCGAAGGCTGAAGAGCAGCGAGCCGCCGCGTTGGCATTCGAGCAAGAAATGGTGGCGTTAATCCAAGAGAACCGTGCCAAAGTCGTGATGGCCGAAGCCGAAGTGCCGATGGCGATTGCTCAGGCTTTGGCGACCGGAAAAATTGGTTTGACCGATTACTACGAGCTGAAAAACATTCAGGCCGACACGAAGATGCGTGACTCGATCGCGGGATCGGAGATGAGCCCGATTGGGAAATGACCGAGGGGAGATTGGTTATCGGTCATTGATCATTGGTCGTCCGAAAAAGGCAGTTCCAAATGATCAATGATCAATAACCAACGACCAATTCTTCTTTTCCCCATTACGCTCGGTTCCTTCGGTCAACGTAGAAAACAAAAAGGCTCATCATGAGCGTTGCGACTATCAACTTTGAGATACCCAGCGTGCTTGCGGCCATCGGTCCGCGCGAAGTCATTTCGTTGTTGTTTGTGATCATCGCGTTTCTGAGTTGGATCTTCAGCATCGTCAACGGCAAGCAAAACGCTCCCGGTGGCGGACGTCCAAACCCACCGCCCGGCGGCGGGCGACGACAACAAAAGGACTTGCAGGCCGAGATCGATCGGTTCCTCAACAACGTCACCGGAAAAAAGAACGAGGATGAACTCGAAATTATCGGCGATGATGACGTCGAAGAGCGGCCGCAACCTCGTCGTAAGCAGCGTCAGAAAAATCCGGCACAAGCTCAGCGTTCCGTGAAGCGATTGGAAGAGAGCGAAACTTCAGGTCAAGGCCCTCGACCGGGAGGACGGATCTCGCAGCGCAAAGGTCCGGGGTCAACGAATCTCGGTGCCGGACTGCGTGAGCACTTGGCCGAGCAGATGCAGGAGCGCGTCGGTAAACAAGCGGAGCAGCATCTGGGCCACGGTGTTGCTGACAAAGTCGAACAGGACTTAGGCAAGTTCTCCGTGAATGAACAACGCACGAGCACGGCGGCGGTGATCAAGGAAGTCAAACCGAGCATCACCGCGAGCGCCGTCGCCGCGATCGTCCGCGATCCGGCAACGATGAAGCAGGCGTTTGTCATGAATCTGATCCTCAATCGGCCCACGTTTGGCCGAGGCAAACGGAGTTAACTCTCACGTTATTGGTTTCATGCCTAATCCTCTCGTTCTTCTGTTGGCTGGTAGTTTCTCGTTGCGAGGAACCAGTGCTTACACACTGCGGTTGGCCGAGTACCTCTCGAACCACGACTTCCGCGTGAAGGTCATTTGTCCGTGCGCTCGCATGGTTGAATTGGAAAAACGGGCGGATCTGCCGATCCTGGAATACCCGCACTTGCTGACGCCATTATGGGGCCACGTCATTCGGTATTGGCTGCGAAAAGATGTCATGGCCGACCCTCCGGCACTGATCCACATTCAGTCACGGCATCTGCTGCCGTTGGGAACTTGGTTGGCGCGACGCTTGGGTTGTCCGTTTGTGGTCACGGTGCATGACTTCTTGCAGCCACGCGAGAGTTGGCCGTTTCAATCGACTTGGGGTCGCCGCATCATTGCTGTTAGCGAATCGGTTCGCGCGGAATTGTTGGAGCGAACGAGAGTCGCTGCGGATCTCGTGACCGTGATTCCCAGCGGTGTGGAAGTGGAAGTGCAGCCGTCAGTCGCGGCACTCGATCCCGGACATACGCCGGTGGTTGGAACTGCGGGGCCGCTCGAAGCGAGCAAAGGTCTGCCGTATTTCTTGGGAGCGGCTCAAAAGGTTTTAGCCGCTCAAGTGGCTGCCGAATTTGTCATCGCCGGTGCCGGTCCCGAAGAGGGCAACCTGCGCCGACTGTCT
>JANNDA010000011.1:0-3025 GCA_031387195.1 Planctomyces sp.
CTCCGCCGTCATCCTTCGTGGAGTTCCGCCCCGAACCGTACGGGTTGTAATAGTCGAAGTAATATGGATTGCTGCGGCCAGCGTTCTTGTCTTTCTCCTGGCCACCCATCATGAACTCGATCGTGCCAGCAACATAATCAGCACCGAGCTTTCGCAGTGGGATCACTTGAAACTTGCGATTCGTCCCGTCGAGTTTTTCGACCAACATGCGGATCGTCATGTGATCGGCCAACGAGGCGTACGCCACGATCGACTTGTTTTTCGTATCTGCTTGCAGCTTCGTCGTCGGGTCGAGATTGCCGACCTCCTCCAGCAACTGCATCAACGAGTCGGGATCAATTCCAGTCAGCCGATAGACCTGCATGCGTTGGACATTCTGCAGCAGGTTTTCGCCGTGTGACGGAACGACGTCCAACGTTTTGACCGCCTGCGTGATGATGGCCATTTTGTCGGGAGGCGCGTTGGCCAGGATGCTGTTTTCACGTTCGTTGGCCAGCAGCCGAACTTCCGCCGGCTTCGCTTTGGCACCACCCGCCGCACCCTGTGCTTGCTGAGCCTGTTGCTGCATCTGCTGCATCATCTGCTGCATTTGCTGTTGGAACTGCCCCATCATGTTGGGGTCCATTCCACCGCCGCTGCTGCTACCGCGTTTCGCTTTGGGGTTCGGCTTGTTGATTCCCAGCAGGATGTGCAGTTGATCGAGAACCTCAACCGCTTTCGTGTGCTTGAGCTTGAACTCACGAACGAGTTGTTCCTGTTTGCCGCCCGATTGCTCTTCTTGGAGGACGACCCAAATCTGCCGCAGGTTGGTCACGGAGTCCATTGCCTCCAACCGATTGGTCGCGGTCAGATGCGTGAGCTTTCCGTTCGGGCTGAGCATCGGTTTGAGTTCCGTTTCCGCCTGATCGGACAGCAGCCAATCGAGCGGGAACGAGGTCTTCACGTAATCGTGATCCGGCAGTCGTTCGAGTTCAGCCGGCTCGACACGCGGGACCATGCCAGGGTTGATCTTCGCGACGTTGACGACAGAAATCGTTTCACCATGCAGCAACATCGTGAAGCCGCGAGCCAACAAATGCCGGTTCAACAAACCACGAGCATCATCAATCGAATAACTCTGCTGTGTCACCAAATTCAGATAGTCCGGAGGCAGCTCTTGCCAATCAAGACTTTTGTGCGACGCCTCCGCCAACCATTCGAGCACATCACCCCACGGCTGTCCTTTGAGATTGAACTTCACCTTTCCGGACTCATCGAGCTTCAGGTTCTTGAGTTCATCGGGATTCGGCGGAACGGGCGGCTTCGTTGGCCGAGCGGTCGGGGCGGTGTCTGTTTTCTCAGCCGGCTTATTGGGGTCAGCCGGTTTGTTGGGATCAACCGGTTGACCGGGCGTCGCAGTCGGATTCGGCTGGCCCGGCTGGGCGACGACTCCCGCCGGTACTCCTTGAGGCACCGCACCGGACCGCCGAATCGCTGGTTGAGCGGATGCTTGCGGGGCAGTAAACCCTGTCCAACTCAGGAGAGTCGTCAGTACCACGAGACTGACGATTTTCAGATAGCGAGACGCGAAAGTCATAGACGTGATCCGTCGATTGAGCCGCAGATCGAAGTTCTCAACAACACCGACACACCGAAAAACAAGACACATTGTCTGCCTGGCCGCGAGATTATGCGGAAGGGGATATCGAGAACGCAACACCCTGTTTTAAGAAGGGCGCGATCCGTCCCAGTCATCAAGCAGGCGGTGCCGACGATGCGCGGGCGTGGTGAATCAGCAACAGCCAGTCTACGTAGCCAAAACAACCGGAACTATGCCAACTCCGAGATCGGCTGCCCGCCCTCGGTGACGATCGGCACGGGTCGGCCTTGTGGGTTAACCCAGTGCGATGCGAGGTCGATCCCCATGTACTTGAAGACCGTCGCAGCGAGGTCTTGCGGACGCACCGGGCGATCTTTGATGTCGTAGCCGCGCGAGTCGGTGCTGCCAATGACTTGGCCATGTTTCAGGCCGCCGCCGGCGAGAATCATGCTCATGCAGTTGAGCCAGTGATCGCGACCGGCGTCTTTCGTCATGATCGGGCCGCGACCGAATTCGCCCATCACCAGCACCAGCGTGTTGTCGAGTTGTCCGCGTTGTGCGAGATCGGTGACGAGTTGATACACAGTGCGATCGACCGTCGGCAGGATCGGGCCGAGCCCCTTTTCAATGCCGCCCCACGGCGGAACATTGTCTCCGTGATTATCAAAATAGCCCCAGCGAGCGCTGACCAAGACGTAAGACACGCCTGCTTCGACAAGTCGTCTCGCCAGCAGAGCCTTCTCGCCCAGTGAATCGCGTCCGTAGGCGTCTCGCGTTGCGTCCGTTTCTTGATTGAGATCAAACGCCTTCTGAGCCTGACCCGACATTACGAGATCAAGTGCCTGCGCCGTGTAGCGATCGGTACGGGTCATCATCTCATTCCGATCGAGGTCTCGTCGCAGTTGGTCGAACTGCCGTCTCAACTCATCCCGGTTGCTGAGCCGATCTACTTGCAGCCCCTGCGGCAGCTTGACTCGACCGGCCAATTCACCTCCATCGACCGGCGCAAACGCCGAGCCCATGTGCCCTGCCTCCCACACGTCCGCTTTCCAACTGGGTGCGAGTCCGATGAATGCCGGAAGATCCGGATTGTTCGGCCCACGAAACTTCGCGACGACCGAGCCCATCGACGGATAGCCGTCCCCATCATTGACCTTATCAACTCGCCGAGCCAACGGGTTCCCCGCCTGCATCGTGATCGGCGTGTGATTGCTCGTCTTGCAATCGACCGAGCGGACAATCGTCAGCTTGTCCATGATCGAGGCTTGCTTCGGCAAATGCTCGGAGAGGCGAACCCCCGGCACGCACGACTCAATGGACGAGAACGGCCCCCGAATCTCGCGCGGCGCATCCGGCTTCGGATCCCACATATCCAAATGACTCGGCCCACCAGAAAGCCAAATCAAGATCACGGACTTGCGATCGGCCGTTTGTCCGGCCGTGTTG
>JANNDA010000041.1:0-9315 GCA_031387195.1 Planctomyces sp.
CGTTCGAGCAGCCGAACCAGATCGAAGAGAGCGACAATAAGAAGACGGTGATCGACGTGGCTTGAGCCGACGAGTTCCAGTTTTCGGCCGTGATCTCCGCCGATGTCTTGCTGCTGAAGACCATGACCAACAACGCTGCAATGATTGGTGCTTGAGCCAACAGGATGGCGGTGTTCGCCACGTCGCGGCGTTTCACGGCCAACGAGCGTCGCACCAGAGTCAACCATTGCGCCGGCCCCGATTCGATTCGCGGACGCTTCGGGCTGTTGCTTGGTTTCTCGGTCGGTGAATTCCCCGCTCGCTTTTCCACGAACTCCCGATGGAACTCTGAGTCGTGATACCGCTGGCACCATGCGGCAGTCGGGTGGGTCGCCAGACCTTTCAGCAGCATGTCGGGAATGAGCGGCGTGGCCGGTGACTTCGCGTTGCCGTTCGGTGGATTGAAGAATTGGACCGAGTCGGGATAGGCCGGGCCGAAAAACGCCAACCGCCCCGCATCGGTGCTGCCAGCATCCTTTGCGACCACGACCACATTGTCGAGCTTGCTAAACGCTTCGAGGCTCGGCTGATGAATCGTCAGCAAGATCGTCTTGCCGGCGTCGGCGAGTTGCCGCAGCACCTGCATGACGATCAGCGTGTCTTCTGACGACAGCCCCGAAGTCGGTTCGTCCAGAAACAGCACCGACGGATCGGTGAGCACTTCCATCGCCAAGTTCACACGCTTCCGCTGGCCGCCGCTGATTCTCTTGCGTGTCGGCGATCCAATCAACACGTCGTCGATGCCGGCCAAACCAAGCTGTGCCAAGACAGCGTCGATTCGCTTGTGGATGTCGCGGGTACTGAAGTCTCGTGGCAGCCGCAGGCGTGCCGAGTAAAACAACGCCTCGCGCACGGTCAGTTCGGAATGAATGATGTCATCCTGCGGGACGAAGCCGATCATCCCACGGAACTCGTCAAAGTGTTGATACAGGCTGCGGCCATTGATGAGAACTTGCCCGGTCTGCGGCGGCGTGTATCCGTTGAGCACATTCATCAACGTGCTCTTCCCCGCCCCGCTCGGCCCCATCAGGCCAACGAACTCAGACGGATAAATTGTCAGCGACACGCCATCGAGCAGCCGCCGCCCAACGGCATCGACACTGATCCCTCGCGCCTCAACTGTCAGATCGCCGCGATAGTCTCGCTGGCGAAGGCTCCCATCGGTGCCGACAGAGAACCGGTAACTGCCGAGGCCGACATCATCTCCCGGCTTCACCGCCGTCCGTTCACGAATCCGAACGCCGTTGACGAACGTGCCATTTGAGGAATTCAAGTCTTCGACAAACAGACTCGCGCCATCCCGTGTGATGCGAGCATGTCGCCACGACACCATCTGATAGTCGAGCACATGATCGCACTGCGGGTCACGTCCCAGCACCATCGCGCTGCCACGCAAAGTGACCGTCACTTGAACTGCTTCGTGGGGCGACCGGGAGAGCGAGGCTCCTGCCGAGCCAGCACGGGCCGTCAATTCAGCGGCTCGACGGGAGCCTTGCCCTCCCTCGTCGAAAGCGGCTGCCCCGGAACCGGGCCACGGCATCTCCACAGTTCGCCCCAACGTGATCTGGTCCTGCCGCGAAACGGCCATCGGTTCCACGACACGCACACCGTTGACGAAGGTGCCGTTCGAGGATTGCAAATCTTCTACCACAAACCCGGTGGCCGAGCGCGTCAGGCGACAGTGATTCGCCGAGACATTCGGATGCGGGACGACGACATCGCAGTCGGTTCCACTGCCAATGAGCCAAGTTTTCTGCCGAGCCATCCGTCATCGCTCCCGCTCGATCACGGCATTCGGATCGAAAACCGTTGCTCGCCCATTTGAAACTGCGCGGTGCTCCCCAAATCAATCCGGCTGATCCGCAGCCAAATCCCATTCAGCGATTTCGCGTTCGCCAACAGCCACCGGTTTTGCTTGTCTCGATAAAGCCGAGCATGACGCGGACTCACCATAACGTCGTCCAAGACAATCGAGCACAGTCGCGAATCGCGCCCGATCCAGTGCTCGGTTGATGTGATACCGAACCGCTTCTCCCTGCCCGTGTCACCAACTTCCACGAGACTTGCCATCGCCTTTTGTTCCGCTCGCGACGGAGCCTGTTGCACCTTCCGCGTGGCCGACGAATTCTTTTGGTCAGCATCGTCGTCAGCAGCTTCGATCTCAAACCGATAGCGTCTCCCACCCAGGAGAACTTCCTGTTGGTCCTTCAGTAGCGAGACCGCTGCTCTGACGAATGTCCCGTTGGTGCTTTTGAGATCGTGAAGCTGCCAGAAATGTCGGCCATTGTCGAAGACTCGAATGAGTTCGGCGTGGCGGCCTGAGATTTCGGTGTCATGGTCAATGACCAAATTCCCCTCGACCCGTCCAATCACGAATGGCGACGCGAAGACGGCAATCTCCTGCCCTTCGTCCTCCTCGTCGAAACGCACGCAGAGCACCGCCATCGGTGGTCTATTGCGCGGACGGAATGCTTGCGTCGCTGATGGCTCCTGCGATGCGCCGGCCGACTCGCGAGGACTGTCTCCTGCCACGCGAGGCGACTTCCGAGCCTCTTGAATCGCCTGCCGGACCTCATCAGCCGATTCCAATACGGTTCCCGACGACTGCCGTTCGCCATCGCGCACCGCTGGTTTACGCTCGCTCATCTCGCACTCCGATTTGACCATTTCGCCCGACCACGGTCGTGACTGCGATGGCCAATGCCTGTGGTCTGTGTGGTTTCGTCGCATTGAAATCTATCGCCACCTGCATGGCGATGCACCTTGGGCACAGCCGCCGAGCACCGTTGCCGCGATCTGATGTCGGCGGGCGCGAAAGAAGCGGGAAGTCGGGGCTCGAATTCTGGCTGCTTCCGTCAGCTAAATCGGAGCTGGATTCGTGTCATATCTATTGAAGGCTCGGATTGCTTAGCGAGCCAGCGCTGTGTTCAAACAAGTTTCTGAGTTTGGCCGTTCCACCGTGGAGCGGCCTTTTTTGTTTTCCGGAGGACCAATTGATGAAAGGCAAGAAGAGTACGAACACCGGCCAAGGCTCAAGTCGCGCACCGCCCGTCATGGCGAGTGGCGACCAACAAGAGAGGGCGTTACGCGAATTCTCGCGAGTGCTGGGCCAACTCGTTGGCCAGCGTTGGTTACGCCAGCAGGCAGATCGCGGTGACACATCGGAAGCGTCACCGGCGAAAAGGAAACGTCCTACAACGTCTCTTGGCAAACTCGACGGAGAATCGGAATGACTGATCGCGCTTCAACTCTGCAACCGACTCGGCCACTGGTTTGGATTGGTGTGGAGACGACAGGGACCGGCCCCGCGATGAGCCGGATCGCGAAGATCGCCATCCTGCGCATCGAACCCACCGGTGTGACGACGAACTACATTCGGCGGCTGAATCCCGGAAAGGTCGCTGGCCTGAGACATCATCGAGCTTGCGCCGATACCGGCGTGGCAGCGCGAAGTGCCCCACGTTTGCCGATGTCCAGAGTCGCATTTACGGATTGCTCAGGGGCTGTGATTTGATCGGCTACAACCTGAAGTGTTTCACGATCCCGTTCCTCGCCGCCGAGTTCGAGCGGGCCGGGGCACGCATGTGCTTCCGCGACTGCAACTTGATCGAGATGTAGCCGCCGCCATCGGCCCGTGATGGCGCGACGCGACCTACCTCAGCGCGAGAGAGGCGGACCTCGTCTCGCGGATTCTTACTGATCCTGCACGGTACTCAGCACCAACATGAACGCAGCGTCCTGCTGCAAAAGACTCGATGATGACTCTTTGTGACGACGATCAGCGCAATTTGGACATGCTGGCCGCGGCCTTTGAGAACCGCGATATCGCTCTGATTGAGTGCCAAGTGATCGCCACTGGCGAGGTCGTTCCGGTGATCTGCGCGGTCAACCGACAGCCAGGAGGCCGAGTGGATTTGGTTCCCTTCGCCGAGTTGGTTCGCGGCGATCAGTACGACCGCTTCTGTCCGCGTCGTTCCGATGGCCACGGATTTGTTTCTCCGGCGGAACTGCGTAGCGAGCTGAATTGACCTCGATCTGATCGCTCCCGGAATCAACGGGACTGCCGACGGCATGTTGCCGGATCGGCCTACGGAAATCTGTGAACGGGCCGCTCGCAAGAGCGGCCCGTTCGTTTTCAAAAGGACAATTCTGATGCTTGACCAACCCATTCTTCAGAGCGCGAACTTCAGCGCGAGATTTGACGACGTCACTCTGCGTCTGCTGTGCATGAAGCGAGACACTTGTGCCGCCGAAGCTCGCGCCGCCGGCTTGAACAACCTCATCAACGACATCTGGCAGTTCGGCCTGGGGGCTCAGACGAGCTTGCTTGGCCCGGTCCTGCAAACTCGGAACTACGCGCCGCAGCCGGGCGGCCACGACTCCGGCCAAGTCATCCAAGCGGCTCTGTTGGTGCCGCGAGGCCTCGGCGTCGTAGTCTGGGATTCCGAGTTCTACCTCTCGCTTGCAGACATGCCCGATGGGCTTGAAGCAGCGGCAGCGATGCACCACGTCCCATTCGAGCAATGCAGCCCCGCTTGGCGAGCGTTGCTCAGCGAGCACATCGCCTCATTGGTGGAACGACTCTTCGATTGGCTCCTGCGCGCATAGCGTGTTTCATGCTTGGTAAGATATTCGCAATTTAACGAGGTTGACGATTGGGAAACGTGGGTAACTCGCGTTTCCCATTTTTATTTTCTCTGATTGACCGTGCGAAAACAATCGCATACTGACGTCGTCGCGATCTTCGTGATCGCAGACGCAAAGGACAGCGCCGGACTTTTAATTGGACAAAGAACTACCCCTATATGGTCAAGGACGACTGGCATGGATGCTCTTGCGCAAGACGCCGAACTGGCAATGTTCCGACCGGAATTCATCGCCGCCGTACACGCTCAAGCGGAATCGGATGCTGACGCCACAGCAGACTTCGTCAGGTTGTCTGTTCAGGCAGCGGGCAACACCACTCTCAAACTTGACGTCGATCAATTCGACCCGGCCGCTCTGATCGGGTTTGGATTGGTCGTCCGCTTCCGCCGCTGGGAGCTCCACCACATTCGCGTTCACATCGACGCGGGGCGGCCCTGTTCAGCGGACATGCTGCTGCGGATGGTGAAGCTCGGCCGTGGCCGAAAGCTCGCCAGATTTGTGGCCTGGGCGATGATCGCCAGTACCAAGGTCTTTCACGATTCGTTTTTGTGGTCCGCCAATGACAGCGATCTCCATCTGGACCTCGCCATCGTGGGCCGTGAAGACGACCTATTTCTGGACGCCATAACACAATTCTTGCTGGCTCACATCCGGCAATATGCTTCCCGAGGGAGCCGTTAAATGAATAAGAAATCACAACGATCAGAACGAGGCCGATCTGTATTTCTGCTCCGAGACTCCGGCGGCGAACACGAAATGACCCCGGGGAAATACGTCGAATGGGCACAACGGGTCTCCAAGTCGCTGGGTTTGAAATTCTCTGGGACTGCCAAGGAAATCAAACGGCTGATGCGGGAGCGCGTTCCTGTCTCCGGAGATTTGTTCTTCGACTACTGCGTATCGGGCGATCTCTTGTCGCGGCCGGCACTGGATGCTTGCCGCGATGAAATTCGTCGCGACTTGAACATCTCCCACCTGCTGATTCCGCGGCGTGATCGCCTCGCTCGACCGGGTGACGCGTCGGATGCGGTCCGTATGGAAAATGAGCTCCGGCATTTGGGCGTCACACTGATGTTCCTGAGTGTGACGCTTGACCCATTGAAGCGGGGCCAACGCCAGGATGTGGATGAGGCGATCGCAAGCTACATCGACTACCACAAGAGCGGTGAGTTCCTCGATGAACATGCGGAGAAGATGATTTACGCGCACCTCGAACTGACGTCTGAAGGCTTCTCATCTGGGGGAGTGCCGCCGTTTGGATTTCAGCGGTATCTGGTTCGGAATGATGGAACGGTCATTCGACCGCTGGAGAAGGGCGAGATCATGCGACTCAAGGGGCATCACGTCGCTTGGCTTCCGAGATCCGAGTCCGAGATCAATCTCATCCGCCGAATTCTCGGTATGCTGAAAGACACGCCCGCATCACAAATCGCGAGGATTCTCACCGAGGAAGGCATTCCTTCACCGGGAGTGGAATTGAGCCGTACCGACAACGGAGTCAAACATCTGGTGAGCGGCATTTGGCACGCGACGACAATCACTGGCTTGGCCCGGAATCCGTTTATCACTCGCGCGATGAAGACCTATCGGCGTCGCTCGATGGGGAAACATCGGCGCATGACCCCCGAAGGACCGCGACCCCTGGAAGAAGTAGAGTTCGTGTCCGACACCAAGACCAAAGTCATCACGAATCCGAACAGCAGCGTTGTGTCAGCCATGGGCGCAGGAGGCATCGAACCGATCCTTTCCGCCGAAGACGCAGACCAGCTAGATAAAATTCTCGATCAACGTGCCGGCACGCAGCGCGGGAAACCTCGTTCGCGAGATCCCTCCAGGAACCCATTGGGCGGACGAATCTATGACCTGAACTGCACTTGGCCGATGTATCGCGTCCCGTACCAAAAAACCTTCCGCTACATCTGCGGCTTCTACCAACAAAGTCATGGTCAACAATGCTCGCACAATCATGTCGATGGCCCGACCGCGACCAAGCTCGCTTTGGCTGCGATCAACCAAAGGCTCCTCATTCCTGACATCCGCCGCAAATTAGAAACGAAGATCCGAACTGCGTTGGCGGAGCGCAGCAAGCCCGAACAGTTTGAGGCCGTATTGGCCTGCAAACGGACGGAGTTGAAACAGGCCGGGGTTCAATTAGCCAAGGCCACTGAAAACCTCACTCTGGCCAAGACTCCGGAACTGTTTCAGTTGATGACGCCAGTCGTCGAAAAACTCGCGGCCAATGAAACTCGACTTGGGCATGAAGTGTCGGCTCTGTCAGCCAAAGCCGCCGTGACCGACTCATCGCGAGACGTTCTCGAAGAGGCTCTCCGGTGCGCCGATCAACTTCCGAGTCTTGCGCAGGAACCCGAAGACTTCAGCAAGATCGCGGAACTGTTTCGCGCCATCAATCTGCAGTTGTTTGTTCGATTTCACGCCGTTCAGAAGGCGAAGCGAATCGAACACAAGCAGAGCGGCGGTGTCCTCACTTGGGGCGACACGCCGTCACCGATCGAAAAGTATTCTGGACCGACAAGTCGTCGTGCCCTACAAGCATCTGTGTCCGTGGAAAGGAAAAGCCCGGAGGGAGAATCTCCTTCCGGGCTCGACTCCGATCCTGATTCCGGCGGAAAGGCGGAATCGTTAGGAAATGGAAGTCGGGATGACTCCCGTTGCACCTTTGTGAATGAAACCGCTGGGGTTGGTCTGGTTCTCGGACTGTTTCCACAAATCATTCATTTTGATGGTGATGCTGTGTCGCAGTTGGTTGAACCCGGCCTCTATGCCAAACGCCGGAAATAGCGGTTGGCCCCCGGTTGCCCTCTTGTTGGCGACAACTTCAGGTTGTCGCCCGACGAGAGGTTACCATGACTATGGGTTTTGTTCCAAAGGCAGGTTCAGTTCCGGCGACTGTGATCGCTGTCCCGATTGCTGAAATGCACGGGCGCGAAGACAAAGGGTTGCCGGACGCGAAAAACCTTCGCGATTTGGCGCGGACGTATTTGGAAGTCCAAACGCGCTGTTGGTCGCAGCTCTTTGCGAGCGGCTTCCTGCCGCCGCCGGACGACGAGAATATCGACCTTTTCGCCGAGGCATTTCAAAAGAAGTTTTTGTCGGGAGAGGTCGCAGCGTTTCGCACGGATTTGGAGTCGCCACCGTGGCAGGAAATCGGCGAAGTCTATTTGCGTTATTCGTGCGATAACTCGAACCCGCGTTCGCTGGATCAGCAACTCCGCAATACCTTGGAAGGAGCCGCCCGCGACAAGGTGTTTGTCCCTTGGTCGTATGTGATGGCTGACGCTGCGGTGACCGGGACCGTTTCGCTGCGGCGCGGCTATCAGATGACCAAATCGCTGATTGAAGCCGAGGCAGCCGCCGTTCAGCGGCTCTACATTGATGAACTTGGACGGGCCAGTCGTGACGCCGTTGAGGCACTGCGGCTTGGACAGTTGATGGATTCGTGCGGCAAGCGGTTGATCGGAGTCACCGACGGATTCGATTCCGCTTCGCCGAATTCCAAGCTGTTGCTCTCGATCTATTCGGGACTCCATGAATGGTTTGTGGAGCAGCTCCGCCAGAAGGTGACTCGCGGCATGCGCGACGCCTTTGACAAGGGGAAGAATCTGCGACCGCCGCCGTTCGGTTACAAGTTGGATCCCAAGTTGAACCCCGACGGGACGCCGATGCTGAACCCGAATGGCCGAGTCATCAAGGAGCGGGTGATCGACAGCGAGGCCGTGCCGCACATTCACGAGGCGTTCCGGCTGTTCATCGACGAGCGACAGAGTCCAGTCCAAATCGCACGACGGTTCAACGAACTGCTGGTTAAGGGACGCCGCACTTGGAGTCGGCAGAGTATTGCCGATCTTCTCAAGCGAACGGATTACATCGGCATCGAATACGACGGTAAGACTCGTTCAGTTCGTGATCGGAAGACGGAGGCCATTCGGGCGGAGCGGCGTCCGAAGGAGCAATGGCGGTCGCGGCAGTCACCGCACTTGCGACTGATTTCCGACGAACGCTTCGAGCAAGCCCAGCAACGGCTCAAGGAATGCAACGAGGCGTACGCTCGCGTCACATCCAAGCCGGGAGCCAGCCGCACCGAGGTTTATCCGACGATGTTAATCCGGCCGGTCTGCAAGTATTGCGGCCGCCGGCTCATTCTGGCGAATACTGGCAAGTACACGAGCATCTATTGCCGCAATGGGCGACTCGGTGCCAATGGTTGCCAGCTCAAGACCTGCAAGTCGGTGACGCTTTTTGAACGAAAGATCGTCGATTTTCTTCATCAACATGTTCTTACCAAGGACGTCATCGAAGCCGCGCTGCTGGATGCCAATCGCTACCTCGTCGAACAGGCCAGCCGTCCGCAGCAGGATGTCCAGCCGATCCTCGCCGAGATCCAGCGTGTGAAGTCGGCTCGCGATCGACTGGCTGCGGTGTTCGAGCGAGAATCGGAGGAGGGGCTGAATGTGCTCGTCGAAAAGCTCCGAAACCACGAGCGGCGGCTCAAAGAGCTTCAGCGACAACTCAACGAAGCGGAAGCACGAAACGAGGCACCGCCGCAGCCGATGACCAGCGTCGATGTCGAGGCCATGCTGCTTGATCTCCACAATCTTCTCAACGAGGACG
>JANNDA010000051.1:0-7039 GCA_031387195.1 Planctomyces sp.
GGATGGAGAAAGTCAGCTTCAAAACACGATGTGAGCAACAAGTTCCAATCCCTGCTTGCTCAAGGTCTTCATTAGGCCAGCGTTAGCCCAATGGCACTTACTTTAGTAGCGGTACGGCGCGAGCCGTCCGGTTGAAGCGAGATCAAACTCGACACTACCGGGCGGCTTGCGCCGCTCCGCTACTCGCCCGGTTCTAAAGTAAGTGCCATTGAGCGTTAGCCCCCGGTTCTTTGATTGGCGTTTGACCTTCGGCGAAACCGGGGGGGGGCTGACGCCACCCCGCTCGCCTGGATCAGTTCGAGTTACGACGCGGAAGGGATCGAACGGTGGAAATGGACGTGTTTCCAAACGCCGTTTTGCTTTTGCCAAACGCGCGTTTCTTCGCTGGCGAGTGTCACTGGGGCACCATCGGCTTCGACGCGTTGAGTCAGGCGGATGTACGAGACAATCGCCGTGTCGCCAATGATTCGCACGTGCGGCGAGGCCATGATGGATTGCTTCGGTCGGCCAGAGCCGGCGAGCTTGAAATAGAAATGATGAAACTCCATTCCAGACACGACATGGCCGAGAGCTTCCGGTTCAAAGCAAGTCAGGCTGGGATCACACAGTTCAGCGTAAGCCGCCCAGTTCTGAGTGTTGATTGAGTCGAGAAGTTTTCCATTCGCTTGCAAGACTTCAGCGGTGGCGTCAGCCATGAGTGTTGTTCCTTGGTCAAAGTTGTCAGTCGATTTCGCAGCCCGATGCCGCGCGGGGTGGAATGATAGGCTGGTTGAACGTGAGGCTCTAGCGTGAGGTTTTCGGAGAGGAGGCGGGGGGCGGCGACATTGATCGTTGGTCATTTGGGGCAAGCAAATGAGCAATGACCGATAACCAATGACCAATTTCTTCGGCCTTTTCAGCACAGGTGAGCCGCCTGTGCTACGTCACTTCTTCGCACGCACGCAGCGCAGGCCGATGGCGTCATCGCTGTGATCGATGGCAACCGCTCGACGAGATGAACTGGTCAGCTTCGAGAAGTTGTCCTTCCACGAGCCGCTGCGCACAACGACTTGCTTAGGTGCTGTGTCTTTCCAGGCGAGCCCAGTCGCAGGAGCACCTTCGTAGCGGTCGTGCCAACTGTCTTCGACGAACTCCCACAGATAGCCGTGCATGTCGTACAGGCCCCACGGATTTGGCTTGAGTGCTCCGACTGGCGGGTCGTTCCCGGCAGCGTTGCCAGTGTGCCAGCCGAATTCATTCAGGCGTGACGCCTTGTTGCCGACGTCTCCGTCCTTCGTGGCTTCGTCGCCAAAACTGTAAGCCGTCTTTGTTCCCGCGCGACAGCAGTATTCCCATTCGGCCTCGGACGGCAGCCGGATCTCTTCATCGGGACCGAGCAACTTTTCTGCGCGCAACATCTCGGTGACTTTGCCACAAAACTCACGAGCCTCTTGCCAAGAAAACATCTCGACCGAGTTTCGTGGCCCTTTCCACTTACTGGGATTCGCCCCCAAGACCGCTTCCCACAGGTTCTGCGGAACTTCGTATTTGGCGATCGCGAAGTGGTACTTCAGTGTGACTTCGTGTGTTGGTTTCTCGCTGTCAGCACGATCGCTGCCCATGTGGAATGTTGCGGGAAATTTGCCTTCACCGGGAGTGATCGGAACGAACTCTTCCATGAAGAGTTTGAGCATTTCTGGGCGTGAGAGTATAGGGACTTTCTTCGCGGGTTTGTCGTCGGAGTTGGCGTGCGGCAATAACACGACGACGTTCAGGACCAGAGCACAGGTCATCGCGAAGGACAAGTTGACGAAGCGGAAGCGGAGGTTGTGTGAGTGCATGAGTACCTTTCGACATCACAATGGCCAAGCGGCTTGACGTGGGATGGCTCAGGTTCAGAATACGCCGCCAGTTTTGCAAGCCCCCGCACACTAGCACGACGCGCCAGCGAGTGGTGCCGGCTTCGACCACTCGCTGGCGCGTCGTGCTGAGAAAGTCATCCGATGTCATCGACTTATGAACGCAGTCACGAACTCGTCAGCCGTGGCGAATGCCAATTGCTGATCATCGACATGCAGGAAAAAGTGCTGCCACCGATTCCCGTGCGCGAGCAACTGATCGCGAACTGCGGCAAGCTGATCGAGGGGGCCAAGCTGTTCGGCGTACCGGTTGCCGTCACTGAGCAGTATGCGAAGGGGCTTGGCCCCACGGTTGCTGAGCTACGTAGCCAATTGCCCGACATTACGATTCCGGACAAAGTCCGCTTCAGTGCCGCCGAGTCGCTCAATTGGGGCATGGCCGCCGAGCGAACAGACGATCGCTTCAAGGTGGTCGTCGCCGGGATCGAGGCGCATGTCTGCGTGCTGCAAACGGTGCTCGATCTGCTGATCTGTGGCTACCAAGTCCATGTCGCGGCTGACGCGATCGGCAGTCGAACCAAGCTCGATTGGAAGCTGGCCCTAAAACGCATGGCTGGTTCCGGTGCGGTGATCACGACCACGGAAGCAATCCTGTTTGAATGGTGCGAAGCCGCCGGAACGCCGGAGTTCAAGCAGCTCAGCAAACTGATCACAGGGTGCTGAAGACTCCGCAATCGGGCTCAGTCATCCGATTGAGCGGCCTGTTTTCGCACGGCTTCTTTGGTTGATGAGCGAATGTTGAGAAACTCAACTAACAACGAGAACGTCATCGCGAAATACACATAGCCTTTGTTGAAGTGTGTACCGATCGCCTCGGCCACCAACATCACGCCGATCAACAACAGAAAGCTCAACGCCAGCATCTTCAAAGTCGGATGCCGCTCAATGAATCGGCTGATCCCTTCAGCAAAGATCATCATCACTCCGACCGCCACCATCACGGCAACGACCATCACCCACAGATGCCGGGCCATGCCCACGGCGGTGATGACGGAATCCAGCGAGAAGACGAGATCCATCACCGCGATCTCGGTAATGACACGCCGCAGCGTCAGCACTTTGCTCTGATCGCCGATCTCACCACCGCGTTCCATTTTCGAGTGGATTTCGTGGACGCTCTTGCCAATCAAGAACAGTCCGCCGATCAACAGGAACAAGTCGCGGACGGACACGCCGTTGATTTCGGCGAACGCATGGTTGTCCTCCGGAAAGAGGCCGCGTGGTAAGCCGAACGACGTCCAAGAAAACATCGGCTCGACCATGCCCGTCAGCCACTTGAGCGTCAGTAGCAAAAGGACTCGCGACCCCATCGCCACGGCCAGGCCCAACCGTCTGGCGTAGGACTGCTGCTCGCGTGGCAATCGATCTGTCAGGATCGCAATAAAAACAATGTTGTCGATCCCCAGAACGATTTCCATCGCCGTCAAAGTGATCAACGCAATCAAAATTTCAAAGATTTCCATGCCATTTCTCCGAGTGCTCAATTTCTCAATAAGTTCACCGGGGTGGTCGGGTGCTGAGCGAAAGTGCGTCCAGAAATTCTGGTCTGCGCGGCCAAAAATCGTGACCTATGCTTTCGCCAGATAGAAAATCAACACCTGCGATCAAGTTTTGAGAATCCCTGACGGCACGCGACGCATCATGAGCACCTTCTGGCAAACTTGTTGTGAGTACGGTCAATTTTACGTCAATGGGATCCGTCACTTTTGGACGGGGCTGCGTCCGGGGTCTTATACCGTGGTCCTGCTCGGCGTCTGGCTCTTTGGATTTCTGCTGATGAAAAGCGGCATAAAACGGTACTGAAATGAACAGGCCCGGTCGTTCTACATCCAGAACGCCGGGCACATTGGGCTCATCTTTGGCACGGTCTGTCGCCCCCAATTAGCCGATTTTCTTGACCGCAGCTTGAACGGCCTTGAGGCAGAGTTCGATGTCGGCGATCGGGTTCTTCTCGTTCTCTTCGTACTCGAGCGACAGCGAATACTTGTAGTCGAGCTTCTTGAGCGCCTTGAGGCAGTCGGCCAATCGCAGATCCCCTTCGCCGAGGATCGTGAACTTCTTGCCGCCACTGGGCAGATTCTTCACATCCTTCAGATGCACGCCGAAGACGCGCTTGCCCAGCTTCTCGATCACTTCGACCGGGTCTTCATCACTTCGCAGGTAATGGCCCGTATCGACGCAGGCACCGATTTTCGGATGACGGTCTTTGACCCACGTTTGCACGTCGGTGACTTTGTCATAGCTCGCTTTCGGGCCGTGATTGTGGATCGCGATCGCGATGTCGTATTCGGCCACCAGCTTGTCGAGCAGATCGAAGGTTGCCTTGTCTTTCTTGGGGTCGGCACTGATCGACATCACGCCCATCGCCTTCGCGAAGTCAAAAGCCTTTCTCGCGGCTCCCTCATTTTCATTAAAGCCTTCGACGCCGAACGCCACCAACGTGAGGCCGTGCTCTTTCAGCATCGACTTTGTCGCCGCCACTTTTTCAGGAGCGGTGTCCAGCGGAATATGGCGGCTGAACGACTCCCAGTATTTCAGACCGAGCTTCTGCGAGTGCTGCATCGCGGTCTTGCCGTCGAAACCGCGGAGCGAATAACTCTGGATGCTCATCTTGAATCCGCCGTACGGATCGGGATCAGCGGCGAAGGAGGCAATTGGCGACAGAACGGCGGCACCGGCAACCGCCGCAGTCCATTGCAAAAATTCACGACGAGATCCAAGCGACAGGGCAGGACGATTCATGAGTGGGCTCCAATACGAGAAAAGTGACTCAATTTCAGTCGCAAGCCACCGTCAGAGTGACCGCGCGGGGCGGGAGTATATTCCGACTGTATTGCAGATTGAAACGCGTTCGTGTTCGCCGTCGAGACTCATGAGCGAGACATTTCGACGGAAAACGATCCTCGTTCCAATAATCGAAGCGACCGGATCATCGTCACAGCCGATCTAATCAGTGCTCGGTATGCGACAGCTCGCACGACCAATCGACTCAGATCGCACCTGATCGAGGTCAACTCACTTCGCGTGAAACTTGCCGTTTTGCTTCCGAGTTCCCAGCCTCAACATTGGGAATCGCCAACTTCTCGTCAGTAATTCAGACGGAGGTGCCTAAACAAACCGCGTGGGCCTGAACCAACTTTGGTACGTGCAGTGTCTAAGCACGACCCGGTTCTCGCCCGAATCGCACAGCGACTCCACCGTCGCAGTTCAGCACGAGAAGTGGCTTATTGACCGCGGCTGTCGCAAGACTGACCGCGGTTTTTTCGTTGGCACTCATCACTTCCCGCTCAGCCGCTTCTCGACCGCTTTGATCATCGCTCCGCATTCGGCTCTTGCGGCTGCAAAATCTTTCGGGGTGAGGTTCGAGCCCTTGAGATAATTCAAAATGACCGCCTCGGCCACGGCTACTTCTTGGCAGACGCCAGGGACTTCGGACGCGATATCGACTGGAATCGTCGAAATGCCGTTGCGGTCGCCGTGCAGCAAATCACCGGGATAAATCATGATTCCGCCGACGGTCACGGGAACGTTCAACGCCAGCATGTGGCAGTAGCCATGAGCACAAATCGTCCCGTTCGTGAACGCTGGAAAGTCCAGGGCTTCGACCTGATCGAGATCGCGGCCCGTGCCGGATGTGATCAACCCAGCGGCACCGAATGCTTTGTAAGTCGAGCACATCACTTCGCCGAACGTCGCCGACGCACAAGGAACGTCGAGATCCTGAAACACGATCACCGGCGGTCCAGGAAATTCCGGAATCGCCTCAAGTTGCTGAGCGATCCCCGAATAGGCGTCGCCACCGCGTGGAGGGGACATGCTGCGGAACGTGGTCGTCAACGCGTAGCCAACCATCGGCGGGAGCTTGGGATAACAGGCGGTGATGCTGCCGTTCATGTAGCCCAAGTTGCGCGGCCGCATGTTCCACAGCTCGACCGCGTTTGCGATCGTCGGTGTGTCGAACTTGGCCAGTTGTTTCAAAACGTCCGCCGAAACTCCGGAGAACTTTGCCATGAGTTGCCTTTCGTGGTGAATTGATCGTTCTGCCTCTTCAACGCGGGCGGAGACTATAGTCCAACCGACGCACGGCTTCAAAAGCGGCGAGCTTGTGAGTTGGTCGCGTTGTCCCTCACAATGCCTCACCCAAAATTAACGACTTCACTGGGAGTAAACTCAATGTCCACTAAGACGTCCGGCTCACGACGAACCGTGCGATATTCCACGCTCTCCGACATCATCCAAGACGCCGAACAATTGGTTGGCAATCATCACACGGTCGGCAATTGGACCTTCGGCCAAATCTGCCAACATCTGGCCAAGGCGATGAATTGCTCTTTCGATGGTTTCGGCTTTCAAGCTCCGTGGTTCGCGCGCTGGTTGATTACGCCGTTCGTCAAGAATTCGTTATTGATCAAGCCGATGAAGGCGGGCTTCAAGTTACCCGCCAGTGGCAAGGCGCTGCTCCCCGACGACCATGTTTCCGCAGACGTAGGACTCCGGCAATTGAGTGCGGCGATAGAGCGTTACTCGCATGAAACACCGACCGCTCCGCACCCGTTCTTAGGGAAAATGGCCTCGGAAGAAGTGGTTCAATTGCAGCTCCGCCACGCGGAATTACACATGAGCTTCGTTGTGCCGAATTCCAACGGACAGGCCACGTAACCTCGATTGTGGAACGAGACTTCAATGACGATGCGACTCAACGAATTGATTGCAGATTTCGCGGAACTCGACGACGAGGAAAAGCTCGAATTGTTGGTCGAAATGGCTGACGAGCTTCCCGCGACTTCGGCTGGCCGTTGTGCCTGTCCTGATGCGGAATCGTGCCGTGTCCAAGAGTGTCAGACTGCGGTCTACTTGTGGATCGATGTGATTGACGGCCGAGTTCGGCTGGAGGCCGACGTCCCCAAGAAATCCCCAACAGTACGCGGACTAGTCACACTTGTGATTCAGGGATTGAGTGGGGCCACCGTCGAAGAAGTCGCCGCTTTACCAGACGATCTCGTGGCCCACATCGGATTGCAGCGTGCTCTGGGAATGCAGCGTCAGCAGGGTTTTCGTGGTGTCGTAGCTCGAATCAAACGCGAAGCACGACGATGAAAAGTGTAGCAAGCCAAGTGTAGTCCGCTCTCGCCGAGAGCGGA
>JANNDA010000084.1:0-4148 GCA_031387195.1 Planctomyces sp.
CGTTCGACTGATGACCATTCATGCCGCAAAGGGACTCGAATTCCCGCGAGTTTATCTCGTCGGCATGGAAGAAGGTTTGCTCCCTCACCGCCGTTCCGTCGAAGCCGAGGACGAGACACCGCAATCCATTGAGGAGGAGCGCCGCCTGTGCTACGTCGGCGTGACGCGAGCCAAAGATTCGCTGACTCTCACGCGCGCCTTGTTCCGCAAGAAATGGGGCCGGATGCGCGAGACAACTCCGTCACGCTTCTTGCACGAGATGTTCGACGAACCCGTCGCCACTCCGCTTGGTGAAGCCGAAGAGGCCGATGAAACGGCCAGCAATGAGTGGTCCGCTGACGAGGGCCGAACGCCACCCGAATGAGACTAACGGTGACTCAACGTTTTCGTAGGACGGGCACTCTTGCCCGTCGAATGCCTGATGACGGGCAAGTGTGCCCGTCCTACGACTTCGTTCTTAGATGAGTCCTTACTTCAGTCCATCCATGAATCGCAAAAACTGTGCGTCGAGCAGATCAAAATCTGTTTGAAACGCTTCTTTGAAATCGGCGACCCGTTCGCGAGCGGGATACGTGGCGAAGGGGTCACGGGCCGCGATTTGCTTCAAATAGGCGGCGTAGTTTCGCGGGCGAGTCTCCACCAGAAAGAAAGACAACGCCCACGACTGCGCGTAGAAGTCGAGAACCGCTGATTCATACAGCGCGTCTGCTTCGACGAAACTTTTCAACGACTTTGGGGCCCGTCGAGATTTGGCGTAGTTCTGAAAACTCAAATAGCGATCCAAATTGATTCGCTGCTTGGCGGTTCGGCCGGAGAAACTATCGCGAACTCCTTCCGGCTCAAAGACCGTGGCCATCCCCTCGACAACCCATCGCGGTGTTTCACCCAGACGCGAATGCAGGCCGATGTTGTAAGCGATTTGATGCGTCGCTTCGTGGATCATAGTGGACTTGAGATCGCCTTGGCTCGACCCGAAGAGCGGTGACTTCAAACCAAAATCAGGCGCGTCGTCACGTTGGCCGCCGAGCGGCAGCAGGATGCGATGATCGCGAGCTGACACGGCTATCGACTTGTCGTTTGATTCAAACAGCGCGACTCGATTCGTCCGAGGTGAGTAATAGCCCAACATTCCAGTCATCGTTTTAGCTTTGTCGGCCTGAGCGTAATCGGTGAACTGTTTCTGGTCGGGAAAGATGATCGCAACGAGAGGAAACTCAGGATCAGTCAGCACGAAACCACGTGTCTTAAAGAAGCGTTGCAGCGTGACGTACTGATCCTCAAAGACGGCGGCGTAGCTGGCCGCTTTACCGCTCGGTCCCAGTACGAGGTAATGCCGTGTCGCTCCGACCTGGAAATTCTTCCCGAACTCGCGCGACAGTTGATTGCGGATTTCCGTCGTGGGAAATGCTTGGAAGTTACTCTTGAGCGGCTTCAGGTCGGCGGTGCTGAGTTCGATTTCGTGCAGCCGACCAGCTCGATCCAACAACGTGCCTCGTTCTTTGGTCTTCGCAAGTATTTTCCCGGTCGTGACGGTTTTATCGATTCGCACTTCAACCGCAGGGGAGGTTTCTCGTGCGGTTGCTGTGGCAACCGACAACGCGGTGATGATGAATGGCCACCAAATGGGTCGCATGATGCCGACATTTCTGACGGAGTGTTGTGGAGGGCCCGATGCTTCGGACGACGTTTCTCAGCACAACTCTAGGTTAGAAATCGCAGGTCGGCGTTAAGTGTGGAACGGTCACGGCGCAGGCCAACTAACCCGAAGCGTCAGCGAGGGCGAGCGCACCACAACGCGATGAATTCGGAGTCTCTTGTAGCGTTCGCCCTCGCTGGCACTTCGGGTTAGTGTGAGCAAGCACAAACTGCGTCGTGCGCCCCGCTTCGTGTCCACAGGAAAACTCGTATTGCCTCAATGTCGATTGTCGTGATAATTCCGCGCGTTCGATGTTTGTGCTTTCTGTATTCGGACTCGCAGAAGCCACCAGGAAGAGGCCGCTCGCGAGTTGCCCTCATCGCTCTTCACTCAAGTCGGCGTTGGCCAAGGATGGTCGGACCCGCACGTCTCGGGAATGTCTCGCGGACAAATCTCCGCCGTTCCGTGCTTGCGTGAGACGTCCTGTCCTTCCGTTTGGCCAACGATTCGCCTGTCGCGAAGTGCCGTTGTTGTCTCGGAATTGTTGACTCAACCTTTTGATTTTCCACTGAAGAGCGAATGAACGCTGACGAATCGACACACTGCTGGCGGCGAGTAACGCTGCTGGCATCAAGCCCCTGAACACGTCCTTTTCCTCTACTGAAGGAATGGTGCTATGGCAACTGGTCGTGAACTTCTCGAAAAAATTTCCCAGCAACATAGCCCCGAAGTGTTTCAGCAGGAACACTGGGTCGGCACGTTCGCGGATTACCTCGACATCAGTTGTCAGCATCCGGGAGTGAACCGCTCAGCGTACCAGCGGCTGTACGACATGGTGATGTCCTATGGCACGTACAACGTGGAGAACTCGAAAGAGAACTTCCTGCGGTACAAATTCTTCGACGATCCCGATCACGGCGGCGACGACGCGATCTTCGGCCTGACCAAGACGCTGATGGATTTGGTCAACGTCTTCAAATCCGCCGCCCTGAAATACGGTAGCGAGCGGCGCGTACTGTTGCTGCACGGCCCGGTCGGCAGCTCGAAAAGCACGATCGCTCGACAGCTCAAGCATGGCCTGGAACGGTACAGCCGAAGTGACGCCGGAACGCTGTATTCGTTCGGCTGGAAAGAAAAGGACGGCAGCATCACTTGGTGCCCGATGCACGAATCCCCGCTGCAACTCGTGCCCGATTCGCAACGGGAATCGGTACGTGACTTCATCGAGACCAATCGCAAAGCATCGGGCAAAGTTGGCGAACACGAATATCCGTTGGAATTCGCCGGCGAGCTTTGTCCGCTCTGCCGCTACGAATTCCGCGAACGACAGATGACCTACAACGGTGATTGGACCAAGGTCATTGAAGACGTTGTCGTCAAACGCATCTTCCTCTCCGAGCAAGACCGCATCGGCATTGGGACGTTCCAGCCGAAGGACGAGAAGAACCAGGACAGCACCGAACTGACCGGCGACATCAACTACCGCAAGATCGCCGAATTCGGCAGCGAGTCCGATCCGCGAGCGTTCAACTTCGACGGCGAGTTCAATGTCTCGAACCGCGGTATGATCGAGTTCATCGAAGTGCTGAAGCTCGACGTGGCGTTTCTGTACGACCTGCTCGGCGCATCGCAAGAGCACAAGATCAAGCCGAAGAAGTTCGCTCAGACCGACATCGACACGGTCATCATCGGCCACACCAACGAGCCGGAATATCGCAAGCTCCAGTCCAACGAGTTCATGGAAGCTCTGCGCGACCGCACGATCAAAATCGACGTGCCGTATGTCACGACACTCTCCGACGAGATCCGCATCTACACGAAGGACTACAACGAGAAGCGCGTTCGAGGCAAACACATTGCTCCGCACACGCTGGAAACGGCCGCGATGTGGGCCGTACTCACGCGGTTGGAGGAACCGAAGCATCACGGCCTGAGCCTCATGCAAAAGATGAAGCTCTACAACGGCAAGACGCTGCCGGGCTTCACGACCGACAACATCGTGCAGCTCCGTCGCGAAGCCAAAGCCGAGGGCCTGCACGGTATCAGCCCACGCTACGTCCAAGACAAGATCAGCAACGCGCTGGTCGTGAACCCGTCGGCAACCAGCCTCAACCCCTTCATGGTGATGAAGGAACTGGAGAATGGTCTCAAGCATCACTCGCTGGTCGGTGCCGAAGAGGTTCGCGAACGATATCGCCAACTGATCTCCGTCGTCCGTGACGAGTACACCGACGTCGTCAAGAACGAAGTTCAACGAGCGATCGCCGCCGATGAAGACGCGCTGATGCGGCTCAGTTCAAACTACATCGACAACGTCAAAGCCTACACGCAGCGTGAACGGGTGAAGAACAAGTTCACCGGCGAAGAGGAGCAACCGGATGAACGCCTGATGCGCTCGATCGAAGAGCGGATCGACATCCCGGAGACTCGCAAAGACGACTTCCGCCGCGAGATCATGAACTACATCGGAGCCTTGGCTCTCGATGGCAAGAAGTTCGACTACAAGACCAAC
>JANNDA010000103.1:0-2732 GCA_031387195.1 Planctomyces sp.
GAGGAGACGGCTCGACGAACTTGTCGCTGGTTTTCCGGGGTGAGCGACGCATACGACCACGCGAAGGCGGCCACGATCGGCACCTGCAACACCAGCAACGTCAGCGAAGAAACACGACGCAACTTCATAACTCACTCCTCAAATCGGATTCTTACGCACGAACACCGCACCGACATTGTCCGAATAGGTCGTGATCCACTGGTCGTTCTCACGCAGTTTGCGAATGAGACCGTCATGAGTCGCGTCATCCAGGATGATCAAATTGACGCCGTAGCGATCCAGCCGGTCGTCCCAATCTGCGGAGCCATTGCTCACTGCGACGTAATCGCTCCACACCTCTCGTGGCACCAAATGCGCGTGCGAAGCCACGAAGACTTTCACTTCCGGTGGCCCGGCCCACAGCAGGTAGTCACCCCATTCGTAAGTATTGAAAGCCTGCCCGCGCGGCAGCTTCTTCTGTTCGGCCATCTTCTGGAGGTGTTCAACAACTCCCAGCGGAGTTTGACCGGAAACCATTCGTGAGATTTTCAGTTTGCCGTTGTCACCGTGCAGCAATCGCCCGCCGAACGGCGTGATCGCAAAACAGAACCAGACCGCTCCGACCGTCACGACACTCCAGCGGCCATTGCGCGGTGAGGGGGACACGTTCTCCAGCGGCTGGACCCAAGCGTGCCAGATCGCGCTGGCATGAACAACTCCGTAATACGCCGCCAGTGGAATCCACCACACCAGCATTCGCGAAGACCACAAGGCCGCTGCTCCGAATCCAAATAGCAACAGAACCTCAGCAGACGTCACACGTCGCGGACTCAGACGGTAAAGCACAATCAACAGCAACCCGATCGCCGCCGTCGCTTGCCCTTGCGACATCCGCAATTGCAACGGCCCCCATTCGACCAACTCCGCCACGTTTGGATTGCTGGAGATTTTCAGTGCTTCGGCAAATAACCCCAAGCCATACGGATTGAGGAGCGTTGCCACCGCTGCCAGTTCCAACATCAGCACGTAGCGTCGCACCTGACTGTCGCGACGAACCGCGCGAAACTCGCCACAGCGAACCGCCAAGTCGATCGAACGACCGGCGGCTAAACCCGCCAGCAACAAGAATCCAACGAAGAACGATCCGTGCAAATTGGCCCAAGCCGCAAAGAGCACAGGAACTGCGAACCAATGCCATGCTCGGCGATGTCGCGACGTGACCAGTGTCAGCAAGATTGTGAAGCACAACATCCCCGCCAGTTGTGGCCGGATGATGTTGAGATGCTGCCAGCAACCCCACATCCACAGCAACAAGCCCGCTAGCGTGATCCCCACGCTCTGCGAGCGTTGATACCCGCGATACAGCAGCAGCACGGCCATGCACGTAATCGACGACGCGTACAAAAAGCTCAGCGACGTGAATCCGAACCGCTCAAACATCGAATAACCGATCACCTGCGTCAGCCACGCCGTGTCTACGAACGGCACCCCCGACGCCAACGGCATCGACGGTTCGGTCGCAGGCAAACTTCGAGTCGTCACCAGCGTGCGACCGTAAGCCAAATGTCCCCACAGGTCTGTATGCCACAACGGCCGGAAACTGAGGAACAAAAACAGCAACCCGATCGTCACACTGAAGCCGGCCAGCAGGCGCGATGCCTTCAAGCCGTCCGGAACTTTGTCTTCCAACAACGCGGCATCAGCCAGCGGTGGAGCAGGTTGCAGAAGTTCTGTGCGAGTCGATTTTGGAGGTGTCATTACCGAAGTCATATGGGCGGCCCATTGAGATTGAGGGCTAGCCGGGATTATTCATGGTCCAGATTTAACCCGAAGCGTCAGCGAGGGCGTCGTCACAGTTCGCCCTCGCTGACGCTTCGGGTTACATCGCGGCACACCGCGTCCCCAATGAGTAGGCCATGAATCATCCAAGCGAGTGGTCCGCCAAGTTTAAGGAACGAGTCGACCTCAAGCCTCCTGCCACCTGACTTAGGTCGAGAATGCAACGCTTTCCAAGGTGGCCACACCGATTGTGCCGATGGTTCGGGGATGTTGCCAACCGTCCGAACTACAGCCGTTTGTGATTGGCTGCTATTCTGCCCGCGACAATCAACATCCACACACTTCATTCTGAACGAATCGCTCATGCTCCCGACTTGCCCTGCGTGCCAACAATCTGTGCTCGACGACGATGCCGAGTATTGTCCGTTTTGCGGTGCCTCGATGAAGGGGGGGAAGCCCGGCAAGGCTCCGCCGCCGAAGGCTGTGGCAAAACCAACCGCCTCGAAAGAGAGTCCTGCACCCGCACATGCGGCAGCCAAACCGACCAAAGCTCCGGCGAAAGCCAGCCCCGGCGATGCCCCCAAAAAAGATGACGACGACGATCCGTTTGGAGTCGGTGCCGCCTCCGCCAGTCGAGCGATTGCCTTGTCGCCACGACCGGCGAAAGGGAAAACCACGCGGCTCGTTTGCCCCATGTGTGAGACTCAGGGGTTTGCAGGCCCGGAGGTGGCCGGGAAAGAAGTGAAGTGCTGCAACGAAAAGTGCCCGTTGCCGATCTTCAATGCCCCGAAGGGAAACGGAGCGGCGAATGCCTCGCCAATGCCGCAGGTCGCACCGGTCGTGAAAAAGTCGAACGGCCTGATGATCATGACGGCGGTCGGCATGGTCGCCATTGCCGCAGGCAGCGTTTGGTTTTTTGTCTTCAATGATCCGGCAGGGAAAATCAAGCCCGCTCCGCCACCACAGATCTCGAC
>JANNDA010000167.1:0-6870 GCA_031387195.1 Planctomyces sp.
GCGTTTGTTGAACCGAAATCCGGTGGCGAAAACGATAGAGCCAGAATTGGTCGGTGGACATTGTTAGCCGGGATTATTCATGGTCCGAAAGTAACCCGAAGCGTCAGCGAGGGCGTCGTCACGGTTCGCCCTCGCTGACGCTTCGGGTTACATCGCGGCACGCCGCGTAGTCCATGAATAATCCCGGTTAGGACCGGCGCATGAATAACTGTCGCGATAGTCGTGGATCGCTCCGCGATCCAACGTTGGTTCGCGGAGCGAACCACGACTATTATTTCTGCGCCGATCCTTAGCCTCGGGGGAGAATTGTTGGTGGAGTTTGGCATCTTACTCAGCCAGCGTTCATGAAACTGGCAACGGCGTCGATCATGGAGTCGAACGTATCCAGCTTGTCATCGAGTCGAGTCAGTTCAAAAACCTTTTGACCGACTCCGCTGAGGTTACTGATTTTCAGATTGCCGCCGTGCTGCCGAAGTTCATCGCGAAGATCGAGTAACACGGTGAGTCCGGCGCTATCGAGTGACTCCGTGCGGTCCATCTGAGCGACGACGTTGACCATGCCATTGGCCACGGGCGTTTCGAGTGCGTGCATCAGCTCCCGCGCCGTCTCTTCGTTCAGTTCTTCAGGAGTGTGAGCCACAAGGACTCGACCGAAGGTTTCAGTGGTGATGGCCATGATCGTGCTTGAGGAGAGGAGGTTTAGGAACGGCGTCTGGAGAATTTCCAATTGATTTCAGAGTTCGGATCGGAATCGTCCGAATAGGAAGAGTCAGACGGCATGGCGAATTGAGTTGATTCATCCATGTCGGCAATTTCTGGGCGAGCAGGATCGTGGCTGTCCACGCGATTGCGCCCCGAATTCTTGGCTCGATAAAGCGCCTTGTCGGCTAAGCGAATGAGACGAGTCACGTTGGGTGCTGGTTTGCCAAGTTCGGCGACTCCAAAGCTGGCTGTCACCTGCAATTGCCGGCCACCGTAGTTGACGGGATTGGCTTCGAGCGACGCTCGCAGCAACTCGGCCAACTCGCAGCCGCGATGCAAGTCTTCATTGGGCAAAACGCAAATAAACTCTTCGCCGCCATACCGGGCCAATAACGCTCGATCCGGCATGATCGCTCGCCACCAATTGGACACTTCTTGCAAAACGAAATCACCCGCTTGATGCCCAAAGGTGTCGTTCACCTTTTTGAAGTGATCAATGTCGCTCATCACAACGGTGAGTAATTCATGATTCGTTTTTGCCTGGTCCACGAGGTGATCCAACTCTTCAAGAAACGAAGCGTGATTTAACAATCCCGTGAGGCTGTCGCGGCGTGCCATGTCTTCGATATGCCGAAAAAGCTGAGCATTCTTGACGCTCAGCGCACAATGGCTGGCGAAGATAAACAACATCCGGACGAACGTGGGGCTTTCATCTTCCGCTTGGTCCAACTGCAACACGCCAATCAAATCGTTGCCTACCAACAAAGGAGCGACAGCAGCCGGCAACGCAGTCTCTGCAAGATCACGTGAAACGGCCTCTCCAAGCTTGCCGCTGGCAACCTCACGCCGTGCCAGAATCCGGCGATTCGCCAGCACCCAATCAAACGCGGGATTGGACGCTTCGCTGCGGGCGATCTCGTCAAGCGTTGCTGGAATGTCTGCGGTCGAACGGAGAGACGCGTCGTAAAGCTGCTGAGTTTTGGGATTCCACAGAGACAACTTCGCGTGCTGACAATGCAGAACTTCTTGAGCAATCTCCTGAATGGCCGCGACCAGAGACTTTAGATCGAGTTGCGATGAGAGACGCTGACCGATCTGCTGCATTGACAGCAACAGCATGGCAAAATCGAAGAACTCACGGTCAGACAGATTGGGGTCCATCAGACCTTTGTCGGAGACGAGGGCTCCCGGCAAAGACTCAGGTAATTCTGGCGTCGTAGGGAACAACGCAGGCCTGGAGAAAATTGGGATTTCACCAGACAAAGAACTTTTTTCATGCTCATAGAGTTTTCGCACGAGATCGTCTTGCTGAACGGTTAAGTCCGCAATTTGACGCTGCGAACGGAGGCTGGCTTGGCAAACCAACCAGCTCAAGGCCATCAATGCTCCCGTACCAATCGCACTGGCACCGATGACGATCGAAACGGATAAGTCCGAACCGCAGAACCAACATGCGGCTGTCCCCAACATGGCGGCCACGCCACACAACAGCGCCGTCGTCTGCGGATCTCTGCTTAAGGCGACGAGTGCCATCAGATTCATCAGCACCAAGAACGTGCCGAGCCCGGCAATCAACGGATGTAGCGACGACAATTGCGACATCGACACGGTGATCACGCCGAGCGTCAGCAAGTAAGACGAAGTCGAATTCTGATTGGTTTGGTCTGACATGGAATGTCATATCAATCAAAGGTTGAAACGATCCACAACGACTCTACTCATCCACAGTGGCCGTCACTCCGAGCAGCGATTGCACCATCGCCAAGAGTTGGCGAGGGCTGAACGGCTTGCAGATGACGGCCTGAACCCCAAACTCCTCTCGCAGTTCTTCCGCGTCTATCTCGAACCCTTTCGCGGTCAACAAGATGACCGGAACATTTTGAAACGACGGATCGGAACGCATTTTTTGAACAAGGCCGAGCCCGTCCATTCTCGGCATCTGCAAGTCGCTGATGACGACTTGTGGTTGTTCTTGCTGGATCACTTCCCAAGCCGCTTGGCCATCGGCGGCCGAAGAGACTTCAAAGCCCGCCTTGCGAAACTTCAGCGATACCGCCAGCACAATATGCGGCTCATCATCACAGACATGAATGCTTAAGCTCATGACTCTTACTCTCAATCCGGCTAGTGCGTGGCTAACTCTGGGGTAGGTTGCTGGTCTAGTTTCTTAGTCCGTTTGGAATCGTGATGGCCCAGCGGAATGCGAATCGTGAAGCGTGAGCCGGTTCCGAGGGTCGAATCGACATCGATTCGACCGTTGTGCATGTCCTCGACGATGGACCGCACGAACGCCAAGCCGAGTCCCGTTCCCTTGGCCGCGTGCTGATGTTCCGGAACGCGATAAAAGCGCTCGAAAATCTTGGGCAGCGATTCCGGAGAGATGCCGTAGCCGGTATCGACCACATCAATGAACGCCTCGAGCTCCTCCATACGACTGCGAAGTGTGATGCTGCCACCTTCAGGGGTATACTTCACCGCGTTGGACAGCAAATTGATCACCGCTTGTCCGAGCAAATCGAGATCGACATGCACCGGGAGATAAAGCTGACTGAGTTCCGCGACGAATTTTTGGCCGCGTTCATTCGCCAGCGGTCGGATCATATCGGCAGCTTTATGGATGACGTCATTCAGGTCGCAATCGGTGCGATGTACTTTCATCGCACCGCTCTCAATGCGTGACAAGTTCAACAGGTTGTTGACCAACCGATTCAGCCGATCGACCTGCGAATCGATCTTCTCGTAAAGATCTTTCTGGTCGTCTAGTTCGGACACATCGCCATCGACCAGTAATTCCAGGAAGGCCTTGATGCTGGCCATCGGCGTTTTGAATTCATGCGCCACGGACGATACGAACTCTGCATGTCGAGTCTTCGCCGATTTCTCTTCGCGAATGTCGGTCAATTGCGCCACCGTGCCGAGCGAATCACCTCGATCGTCCAGCAATGCGGTGACGGTCACTCGAAATGGCACCGCTTCACGATCAACGAGAAAATCCATTTCGGCCGTACGACGCGAAGCCGCTGCCGCTCGCACGCGTGTGTCTCGTACCAGTTGGCTAAACGCCGCCAATCGTGACAAATCGCCGAATGAGCCCGACGCAGTGACGGAAGAATCATCGGACACAAGCCCCAACTGCTGCGCTGCCATGTTGCCAAACAAAATGTGATCGCGTGAGTCGCACAGCACGATCGGATAATCGATGGCCCGCAACGCGGCATCGAGCCTGCTCGCTTTCTTCTTCTGCAACTTACCGGCGATTTCCAGTTCCCCTTTGACCGCGTGCGTGCGTTGCAATTCTGTTTCGGCTTGCTGCAACAACGTCATTGCGGCGCGAGTCACCTCGCCGAAAATCCCTGTATTGTGTTGATCGCTCAACAATTCCGGATGCCGCAATCGAGCGGTTGCCTCGAGTTGGCTGCGATGCACCCAGACCGCTGTCAGTAAGCTGCCCGAAACGGCCGAGGCCGCAACACATAAGGGAACCGTCAGCCCCGAAGAGACACACGCTGACAACGCCACGCCCGCAGCCCCCGCGCTCAGCGCGGGCCATGCGGCACTCCAATGCGTGCGGCGATTCCATTTCATTCGTTGCAATCCTGAAGTTTGACACAATCGGCACAACGGCAGTCCAGCCTGGCCGAGTAAACGTAGGTCACGTTCTGCGTTCTGTCCAAAGGCATGTGTGAATTTGCCGCAGGCCGCTGGCTTGCCAGCGAAGCCACGACCAGTCAGATCACTACGAACCGCCGGAAGCAGTTCGTATGCTGATCTCAACGGAGCCCCGCTCGCCTGTCTCATTCGTGGCCGCGCGAGGTCTCAAAAAGGAACGAACTCGTGATGCAGCTCAAGGGTCGCAGCTACCTCAACGGAGAGCCGATTTGTGTCAGCGTGGAAGGGGAACGAATCGCTCGAGTTGATCCTGCGTGGCCGAGTGGCGATGCGGCCGAGTGGCCGTGGATCGCACCCGGCTTGTTCGACATGCAGATCAATGGTCACAAGGGGATCTGGTACTGCGATCCGCTGCTGACTGCCGACCAAGTTCTCGAAACGTTGAACGCGCACTTTGCCTTTGGGATCACTCGACTCTGTCCGACGCTCATCACCGCCAGCTACGAGGCGTTTGCGGCGGGACTGTCAGCAATTCGACAAGCCTGCGAATCTGCAGCGTGGGCTGAAAAGATGGTGCCGGGGATTCATCTCGAGGGACCGAGCATCTCGCCGGAAGACGGGCCGCGAGGAGCACACCCGCTGTCGCAGGTCCGACCGGCCGATTGGAATGAATTCAGCCGACTGCAAGAAATCTCCGGCCATCGCATTCGCTTGGTGACGATCGCTCCTGAAGCGGTGAATGGGATTGAGTTCATTCGCCAAGCCGTGGCCTCCGGAGTCACGATTTCCATTGGACATACCGGTGCCTCTCCCGAACAAGTGACGGCGGCTGTCGATGCTGGCGCGACGATGAGCACGCATTTGGGAAACGGCGCTCACGGAATGTTGCGGCGACATCCCAATTACCTCTGGGAGCAACTTGGCGAGGCTCGACTTTACGCCTGCCTGATCACCGACGGGCATCATCTCCCCGCGAGTTTTATTCGTTCGGTGGTGCGTGCGAAGTCGTCGTTGCACACCATCATCACGTGCGATGCTGCGGGATTGGCCGGCTGCCCACCGGGCGTTTATCAGATCGAATCCGGAGCGGTCGAAATTCTGCCAGAAGGAAAGATCGTCGTCGCCGCGAACCCACAATACTTGGCGGGTTCCGCTCAATTGACCGACGCTTGCGTGGCTCACGCCGTGAAGGTAGCGGGCCTTTCGCTGCGCGAGGCGTGGGACATGGCCAGTCGCAATCCTGCGCGAGCACTCAAGTTTGAAGAGCATCGGCTCGCACGTGGTTCACGAGCCGACTTGGTGCTCTTCGATTTTGCCGAGCCGGGTGACGAGATTCGTGTGCGCACGACCGTCGCTGCGGGAGAACTGCGGTTTGGGTCGCTGTGAATTATGAATACGGTCAGGGGTCAGGCACCGGCGGAGAAATTAGCACGACGCGCAAGCGAGTGATGGTGGCCCGAACCACTCGCTTGCGCGTCGTGCTAGCAAGACATCGGGAAGTTATTTCGGACCAATTCCTTACGCCAATACCGGCTCTCGCATCAGCAGCCGACGAATCAACGACAACAGTTGATCGTCTTGATACGGCTTGACGACGTAATCGGTCGCTCCCAATTGCATGGCCTTGTTACGGTGCTTGTCGCCGGAACGTGAAGTGACCATGACAATCGGCGTCTCGCGATATTCGTCCTGTGACCGCAGCGAGCCCAACAACTCATAACCGTCCATGCGCGGCATTTCGACGTCGAGCAAAATCAGATCGGGCTTGTGCGGTGCCTGATGCAATTGATCGATCGCGTCGAGACCATCTTTTGCCTCGATCACAATCCAGCCCGCCTTCTTGAGCAGGTTCATCATCACGCGACGGACGCTGACCGAGTCATCGACCACCATGATGACTGGCTGCTCGTGACGGACGGCGACCGGCAATTCTGGAATCGGGCGTATCGGGCGAATGACCGTCCCGGCGTGCCCCACCAGATCCGCCACATCCAGAATCGGGATCACCGAACCATCACCCATCAGCGTCGCGCCGATCAGCCCGCGTACACGTCGCAGATGTGTGCCGAGCGTTTTCACGACGATGTCGCGGCCCGGCAGAATTTTATCGACGACGACTGCGACCTTTTCATCTCCGGAGGCGACCACAAGAATCGGCAGTGTGGCCAGCGTTTGGTCGGGCGGCTGTCGTAATCTCAGCCGATCGCTGAGATAGACCAACGGCAGCGTGGTCTCGCCCATGCGAATGACGGGCGATTCATCGACGTACTCGATGTCGGTGCGATCCAACCGCAAGATCTTCGCCACAGATCGTATCGGGATCGCAAATGTTTCATTCGAAGCCTGGACGAGCAACGCGCGCGTCATCGCCAGCGTCATCGGCAGGCGAATGGTGAAGGTCGTCCCCTGTCCTGACTGCGATTCGACGCTGACCGATCCTTTCAGCTTCAGAGCTTTATCTCGCACGATGTCCATGCCCACGCCGCGACCGGAAACCTCGCTCAGTTCAGGAGCCGTGCTGAACCCTGGCAAGAAGATGAATGCCGTCAGTTCATCCTC
>JANNDA010000175.1:0-16067 GCA_031387195.1 Planctomyces sp.
CGTCTTCTTGTTTCTGCGCGATCTGCGAGCGACCCTCATTCCCAGCGTGGCCGTGCCGGTGTCATTGATCTCGACGTTCGGCGTGATGTACCTCGCCAATTACAGCATCGACAACCTCTCGCTCATGGCGTTGACGATCGCCACCGGGTTCGTCGTCGATGATGCCATCGTGGTGGTCGAAAACATTTCGCGGCACATCGAAGCGGGGATGTCGCCGCTGCACGCCTCGCTGCTGGGGGCGAAGGAAATCGGCTTCACGGTGTTGACGATCAGCGTTTCCCTGATCGCGGTCTTCATCCCGATTCTGCTCATGAGCGGCATCGTCGGGCGGCTGTTTCGCGAGTTCGCCGTGACGCTGTCGGTTTCGATTATCGTCTCGCTGCTCGTGTCACTCACGACGACGCCGATGATGTGCGCGTTCTTATTGAAACCGAATGCCGGTCGGCGTCACGGCCTGTTGTACCGACTCAGCGAGCGGCTGTTTGAGTTCGTGCTGCACCTCTACACGCGAACGCTGCTCGTTGTGCTGCGGCATCAGACCATCACGCTGCTGATCACGCTCTCGACGATCGGGCTGACGATCTATCTCTACGTGATCGTGCCAAAAGGTTTTTTCCCGCAGCAAGACACCGGCCGATTAACGGGGAACGTTCAAGCGGATCAAGACACGTCATCCCAAGCGATGGTCCGATTGTTGAAGCAGTTCGCCGCCGCAGTCAGCGAAGACCCGGCAGTGATGAGCGTCACCGCGTTCACCGGCGGTTCGCGGGATTCTGGCGGAGCGACAAACTCCGGTCGCATGTTCGTCGCATTGAAGCCGCTGAAAGAACGGACGCTGCGCGCCGACGAAGTCATCGCTCGCATCCGAGGCCGAGTCTCGAAAATCCCCGGAGCGAACTTGTACCTGCAAGCGGTGCAAGACCTCCGCATCGGCGGGCGAGCAAGCAGTTCGCAATACCAATACACGCTGCGCGGCGACAACCTCGAAGAACTCGGCCAGTGGAGTACAAAGCTGCTGCGCGAAATGCGAAAGCTTCCCGGCCTCATCGACGTCAACACCGACCAACAAAATCGAGGCTTGCAGACTCGACTAAATATCGACCGAACGACCGCCGCGCGGCTCGGCATCACGCTGGCCACGATCGACAACACGCTGTACGACGCCTTCGGTCAGCGGCAAGTCTCGACGCTGTATCAATCGCTCAATCAATATCACGTCGTGATGCAGGTCGAACCGGAGTTCTCGCAGAACCCCGATTCGCTGCGGCACATCTTCATTCGCGGACGCAACAACGCCCAGATCCCGCTGACGACGCTGTATCGGCAAAGCTCGAACAACGTCGCGCTGGCCGCTAATCATTCCGGCCAGTTTCCGTCGGTGACGATCTCGTTCAACCTCGTTCCGGGAACATCGCTCGGCGAAGTCGTGCCGCAGGTCGAGACGCTGACACGCGAACTCGGACTTCCGGAAAACATTCAAGGCCGCTTCCAAGGAACGGCGCAAGCCTTTCTCGCATCGCTCAGCAACCAGCCGCTGCTCATCCTGGCGGCGCTGGTGACGGTCTACATCGTGCTGGGGATGTTGTATGAAAGTTACATTCATCCGCTGACGATTCTCTCGACGCTCCCCTCTGCCGGAGTCGGTGCGCTGCTGGCCCTGATGATTTGCCGCACGGAACTCAACGTGATGGCCTTGATCGGCATCTTGTTGCTGATCGGCATCGTCAAGAAGAACGCCATCATGATGATTGACTTCGCCCTCGAAGCCGAACGCCATCACGGTAAGACTCCCGAAGAGGCGATCGTCGAGGCGTGCGTCTTACGTTTCCGCCCCATCACGATGACGACGCTGGCCGCGCTTCTCGGCGGCCTACCGCTCGCACTAGGAACCGGCGACGGAGCCGAACTCCGCCAACCGCTGGGGATCGCCATCGTCGGCGGCCTACTCTTCAGTCAAATGTTGACGCTCTACACGACCCCGGTGGTCTATTTGTTTCTCGATCGGTTTCGCGGCCATCCCTCGCTTGCGCGTCCGGCCAGTGTGAAGCCTGAATAATCCCGGCTATCATCCGCCGCGAATTCTCCGCAACACATTCGCGATCGCAGGAGGCGACGATGATCGACAAGCACATCACGGTAGATGCCATCCGCTGGCCCAGCGTGCTGCCATGGCTGCACCTGTTTCGAGCGACTCAGTTGGCTCTCCGATCGCGTGTGATCTTCGTGGCCCTGCTGGCTGTGCTCGTCTATGGCGTCGGTGGTTTACTGATGAGGTCACTCAGTTTTTTTGATGGTCCGCATGACGCACGGACCTTGTTCACCGTGCTGGAAGAGCCCATTCAAAGTGGGCCGAGTTTTTCCCAGACTCCTGCGAACGTCACCCTGTTGCACATCGTCCCCGATGCGAACAGCGTCCGCTGGTTGAGCTGGGTTTGGCGGACGGTGACTGAGCCAGCGACGGAGTTGTTCCGCACTCATCACGCCTCTTGGCGTCCTGTCGCATCCAACTGGACTCAGATTTTGTGGAGCTTGTTGATCTGGGCGGTTTTCGGTGGCGCAATGGCTCGCATGATCGCCGTGCGGTTCGCACGCGATGAATCGGTGTCGCTGCGGACGGCATTGAAGTTTTCCGTTCGCAATTGGCAAAGCTACCTCTACGGCCCGCTGCTCCCGATGCTCGGAGTGGGCTTGTTTGCGATCATCGGACGTGTCGTCGCGACACTCGATTTTTGGTTGAGTAGCGGCAGTGGAACGTTGCTGATCGTTCTGGGGTTCGTACCGATCGGCTGTGGTTTTCTGATGGCTCTGCTGCTGCTGTTGATGGCAGTGAGTTGGCCATTGATGGTTGCGGCGATCAGCGTCGAAGGAAGTGACGGCTTCGATGGCCTCAGCCGTGCCTTCGGCTATGTGATGAACCGGCCTTGGTATCTGCTGTGGCTGATCGCGATGGCCTGCGGCATCGGGCATGTTTTGAACGGCTTCGTCTATTTGATCGTTTCAGTCACACAATCACTCACGCCTTGGTACGTCCGAAAACCGCACTACGTCTTTTGGACTGACCTCGTGAAACTGACGCACCTCGCCGTGTTAGTGAGTTACTTCTGGTCAGCCACGACCGTGATTTACTTTCTGCTGCGGCAGAGTGAGGACGGGACGCCGCTCGATCAAGTTTACATTCCCGGCCCGCCGCCCAAACCCGAGCCGTTGCCGGTTGTCGGTGTTGCGGCCTCGCAGCAACCGGTGATCGAACAACCGTTGATGGAGCGACCAGTGTAGCCTGCTCTCGCCGAGAGCAGGTTGCGCGGCTCGCTACGCTCGCCTGATCCGCTCTCGGCGAGAGCGGACAACACTTTTCAGCTCACCGGCATCTGCACACGTTCTTGATGGCGCACCAGCGCGGCGGCGATGAAGCCTTGGAAGAGCGGGTGCGGGGCGAGCGGTTTCGACTTGAATTCGGGGTGAAACTGCACGGCCACGAACCACGGATGGTCGGGGACTTCCACAATCTCGACCAGCTTGCCATCAGGGCTTGTTCCCGCAAACTGCATCCCGGCTTGCTCAAACTGCGAGCGATACTCCGGGTTGAATTCGTAGCGATGACGGTGACGCTCTGAAACCTGAGTCGTCTCGTAACACTCGGCCGCGTTGGAATCGGGATGTAACACACAGGGGTGAGCCCCCAGCCGCATCGTGCCGCCGCGATTCACGATCTTACGCTGCTCTTCCAACATGCAGATCACCGGGTGCGGTGTGTCGGAAATGAACTCCGTCGAATCGGCACCTTCCAAACCGAGCACGTTGCGAGCGTACTCGATCACTGCCGTCTGCATTCCGAGGCAAATTCCGAAGTACGGAATCTCACACTCGCGAGCGAACCGCACCGCCTGCACTTTGCCTTCCACGCCACGCATTCCGAAACCGCCTGGGACGAGGATGCCATCGACACCCTTCAGCAGCATTTCCGGTCCCTGTTGTTCGAGCTCTTCCGCTTCGATCCGCTTGATGATCACTCGCGACGAGTTCGCTGTGCCGGCGTGGTCGAGCGATTCGTAGATCGACTTGTAAGCGTCGCGGTGTTCGATGTACTTGCCGACGACGGCAATCGTCACTTCGTGATCCGGATGCCGCATTTGGTGCATCAAGTCGCGCCAGTCGGACATATCCAACGGCCCGGCGTTCAGCTTCAACCGGTCGATAATGATCTGATCCAAGTTGTGATCGACCAGACCCAGCGGCACTTCGTAAATCGAGAACGTCTTATCAACTTCCTCGATGACCGCCTGCTGCTCGACGTTGCAGAAATTAGCGATCTTCTTGATGTTCTCATCCCCCAACGGTCGCTCAGTTCGGACCACCAAAATGTCCGGTTGGATACCGATCTGACGCAGTAAGCCGACGCTGTGCTGTGTCGGTTTGGTCTTCAACTCTTTCGCCGCCTTGAGGTACGGCACCAACGTCAGATGAATAAAGAGGCAATTCTCCTTGCCGATCTCCAGCGGAATTTGGCGGATCGCTTCGAGGAACGGCTGCCCTTCAATGTCGCCGACCGTACCGCCGAGTTCCGTGATCACGACATCCACATCGGGACCAGACAGGCCGCGTACAGACGCTTTGATTTCGTCAGTGATGTGCGGGATGACCTGGACCGTCTTGCCGAGGTATTCGCCGCGCCGCTCTTTCTCGATCACCTTCAGATAAATCTGCCCGGTGGTGTAGTTTGATTTCCGAGTCAGCGGGCTGTTGGTAAACCGCTCGTAATGGCCAAGGTCGAGATCGGTCTCCGATCCATCGTCCAGAACGTAAACCTCTCCATGCTCATACGGATTCATCGTGCCGGGATCGACGTTGATGTACGGGTCGAGCTTCTGCATCCGCACTCGCAGCCCACGCTTCTCTAACAGGCAGGCGATCGAAGCCGACGTCAGCCCTTTGCCGAGAGAACTCACTACTCCGCCGGTCACGAAAATATGTTTAGACATGGTTTCCTATTGGCTCCCTCCGAAATTTCGTAACCCGAAGCGTCAGCGAGGGCGAACGCTCCACCAGTCTCCGAATTCATCGTGTTGTGAACCGTCCGCCCTCGCTTACGCTTCGGGTTACATGGCATACGGCAATTCGGGAACTTGCTGTGCCTCGGTTCGATCACGTCACATGGCTCTTTTGCCGAGCGACGAAGCGAGCATAATCCTCGGGCGTGTCGATGCCAACCGACCGGTGAGCGACCTCACCAACAACGATCGTTTCCCCCGCTTCGAGCACGCGCAACTGCTCAAGTTTTTCCAATCGTTCCAGTTTCGATGGCGGCAGCGTCGTGAGCCGCAGCAGAAATTCGCGGCGATAAGCGTAAATCCCCAAGTGCAGCCGCCACGGCGAATCGCTCACCAACAGTTCATCCGGATTGCGATCGCGACAAAACGGAATCGGACAGCGGCTGAAATACAACGCCTGCCCCGCCGAACCGCACACGACCTTCACGCACGATGGGTCATCCAATTGCTCTCGCGATGTGATCGGCGTGCAGAGTGTGGCCATCGACGCGGACGGATTCGCGGCCATCAGTTCCACCAACAAGTCGATGCTCGCGGGGTCGATCTCCGGTTCGTCCCCCTGCACGTTGACGATGAGGTCCGATTGAGTGCAGCAACGACGCACCACTTCGGCGATGCGATCGGTGCCGCTGGGATGCTCGCCCGTCATTTCGCAACGGCCACCGAAGCGTTGCACCGCCTCGACGATTTCGGAGTCGTCTGCCGCGATGATCACTTCCGAAAGCGTTGCCGCTCGGCAAGCGGCCTCCCATGTGTACTGAATCAATGGCCGACCGGTCTCGCTCAACAACAATTTTCGCGGCAACCGAGTCGAGTGCAATCGAGCCGGAATGATGCCAGAGACTCTCATCGCGAATCACCTTTACTCTAAATCCCAAGGTCCAAATCTCAACGTCCAAGGAATGTCCAAGGTCCAAGCCTCAATGTCCAATGTGTGAGATCAACTTGGTCTTCTGAGATTTGCTGACACTCACGAATTCCAGGTATGCCGATCTCACCCCCACTGACCCCGTGTCAGTGGGGGCAGAAGCCTGCGCGACAGGGGCTTGCCCCAGCGGAATCAACTCGTCATCGTCCGCCCGCTATGAAACACGGATTCTTTGGCTACCAATCGACGTTCATGTTGGACTTCGTCGTCACCGCGCTGGTGCTGATTGTGCCCGCGTTGTTGGCGAGCTTGTACCTCGTGAAGGTCAAGCGGAACTACCTGGCTCATCGCAATCTACAGCTCGCTCTGGCGGCCGTATTGCTCGTGGCGGTGATCGCCTTTGAGATCGACATTCGGATGCACGGCGGCTGGGAAAACATCGTCGCAGGACGGAAGCCCGCGCTGTCAACCGAGCAGTTCGCGGCGGTGAAACAAATCCTTTACGTGCATTTGGTCTTCGCGATTTCCACGCCGTTGCTGTGGGCCACGACAATCACGCTCGCGCTGCGACGGATGCCGCAGCCGCCCGCTCCGTGCGACCACAGCCGACTCCACAAAACGCTCGGTTGGCTGTCAGTGATCGACCTCGTACTGACTTCGGCAACCGGTTTAGCGTTCTACTACCGCGCGTTCATTGCCTGACATGGCAGCCGGATCGCGATCATGGCCAAAGTGGGCCGGTGGAACATTGCTGCGACCGTTGATTTCGCGAGCGGCTTGCTCGATGCGAATGATGTGATCTCCAAGCTGTTCGATCCGCTTGTTGACCTGCTCGGTGGTCTGTTCGAGCCCCCCAGAAACCAAGGTCACGACACCGAAGAACAACAACATTTGCCCGGCCGTCGCAATCAGCCATCCCGTGGGAGCGTGATTCGCTGGCCCGCCGAAATAGCTCCACACCACCATGCACGCGCCAATTGTCAGTCCGAGAACACCCGCATAAGCCAGCAATTGGCCCGCGGCTGAAGTCCAACCTCCGGAGACCGACGACTCCGTTCGCCAGACGGCCGGATCCCAGGTCGGCATCCAGGTCAGAGGCCGACGGGGTTCTGTGACCGATTGAGCGGGAGCCGGTTTGACGGCAAATGGACCGCTGGCATTCTGATTCACCGGAGAGACAGTTGCAGGAAGCATCGCCGCCGAGCCCAGAAATCCTTCTTGGGAATGAGCGACATCGATCCGAATTTTCGCGGCCATCGGAGGCACCGACGCCACCGTCCGCTCGAACGGGTCCGGCGGCAGAGAGTCTGTTGCTCGTTCATTGACCGGCGTGCCCTTCAACGGGTTTTCAACGTGCATTAATCTCGACGGGGACGAGTTCATCGCTGCCGAGATAAAGGGGCTTGGCGATGACGGCAACGAGGATGATTTGATTTCAGGAATCTTGTCCGCGGTTGTCATGGAAGTCCCCAACGAACTGGCGATTGGAGCCGGTTCCTGATGCGTTGGATGCGGAGCCTCGACGACAGTCGATTCAACAGGCGGGTCAAGATCCGGGCTTGTTGTGGTCGCCAGCAATATTTCGCTGGCAGGTGGAGTCACCGTCTCGACGATGTTCGCAGCCAGCTTAGAAACAATCTCGCCCGGCGACAGATTTGCCACCGCAGGCTCCAACTTTTTCATCGGCGGCCCAAAGGGATCGAGCACTTTATTGCTCGACCAGCGTATCAACAGGTCACGAGCATCCTTGGTCTTATCCGACCCTGGCCGTTCGGCACTGGGGCGAACGGGCGGCGTATCAATCATCGTGAGCAACGCCCCGCAGGCCGTGCAAAACACACGCTGATTATCCGGCGACACTTCAGCCGCAACATCGGCCTGACACTTACCGCACCACATCCTTGAGTTCCGGTAATCACGAGGAGTCAACGTACTTCGGGGCGGCATTATGGTCAGACCAGCAATCTACGCAAGATCGTTAATTCCACACCCTCGCCGGACTCTCCGAGCATTCCAGTCACGCTTCAGACAGATCAAGTTTGGCTGTTGCATGACCGATTTCTCCGTTACGCTGCCACGCCTGCTTGGCATGACCGTCCCGCCTCTGAGGTGTTTCTAAATGGCTCGCCACATAAATTGCGAAGGTGTTTCTCGCCGGAATTGTTTGCAGTTGGGTTTGGGGGCTTGGTTGGGGAGCGGCTTTGTCTCGACTCTCGCCTTGCAAGCCCAAGTAGCGGAGGAGGCGAATTCGATCGCGCCGGTCGCCAAAGGTTGCATCCTGATTTGGATGGATGGCGGACCGACTCACTTTGAGACGTTCGATCCAAAACCAGCCGCTCCCGCCGAGATTCGCGGCGATTTTGAGCCGATCGCCACCAAGCTCCCCGGCGTTCATTTTTCAGAGCACATGCAGCGGCTCGCGGGGATCGCAGATAAGTTCGCGACGATCCGCTCGATCCGGCACGATCAATCCAATCATGGAGCCGGCAATCACTACATGATGACCGGGGCTCCGCCGCGCATCCCGGTCGGGTGCGGAGCGTTCGTCAGCTTTCATCCGAGTATGGGTTCGGTGATCTCGCACGAACTGGGCAAGCCAAATGGACTGCCGGCCTATTTCTCGATCCCGTCGATGTCGCGATCCGGTGGGCCGAATTTCCTGGGGGCCAAACACGCGCCCTTCGTTGTCGGCGATGATCCCAACGGAACCAACTTCAAAGTGCGTGACGTCGCGCTCCCGCGAGGACTTGCTGAATTGCGATTCGACTCGCGCCGCGATGTGCGCAAGCTGGTCGATACGCTGCCGCGGATGAACGCGAAGGCCGCCGGCGATCCAGTACTGGCCCTCGACGATTACTACCGACAAGGATTTGATCTCGTCACGTCGCCTGCCGCGCAAGCCGCGTTCGACATCCACAAAGAACCGGATCAGATTCGAACTCGGTACGGACGCAACTCGTTCGGACAACGATTGCTGTTGGCTCGACGATTGATCGAAGCAGGCGTGCCGTTCGTCACGGTTTACGACGGCGGCTGGGATCATCACGCCGACCTCTTTAACGCGTGCTCAAAGCGTCTGCCTGAATGGGATAACTCGGTCGCGACACTCATTGAAGATCTCGACGAGCGCGGGATGTTGGGTTCCACAATCGTCACGGCACTGGGTGAGTTCGGCCGCACGCCAAAGATCTCCGTGCTTCCAGGGCAGGCCAAAGGAGGCCGCGATCACTGGGCCAACGCGATGTCGGTCTTGATGGCCGGTGGGGGAACGCCGGGCGGAGCGGTCATCGGAGCGACGGACAGGAACGGGTACTCGGCAATCGAACGAGTGCTCTCGCCCGAAAACTATGTTTCGACGATCTATACCAAGCTCGGCATCAATCCCGACAAGATGCTCTACACGCCACAAGGCCGCCCGACGCACTTGGTCAGCAACCCGACTCCAATCGCGGAGTTGATGTCGTGATGCCCGTGTTTCTGTTTCTGGCTGCGACAGCGCTCACCGCACCACCGAACGTCACCGCATTGTTTCCCGCTGGCGGCCAGATTGGTCAGACGATCGAGGTCACTGCACAGGGGACAATCGGTGACAAGCCGCAGGCATGGGTCAGTCGTGATGCGGTGAAAGTTGAATTCCAAGAGACCGGCAACAAGTTCAAAGTGACTATCGCCGAGAATGCCGTTTCGGGAATTTGTTGGCTGCGAATCTTCAATGCCGAAGGAGCCTCGCCGCTGCGTCCGTTCGTCATCGGAACGTTGCCGGAGATCGCCGAAAAGGAGCCGAACAACTCGGCGGCCGAAGCGCAGAAGCTCGAAAAGAGTCTGCCCATTGTCGTCAACGGCGTGCTGGAGAAAGCAGGCGAGGTCGACACGTTTGCGGTGCCGCTCAAAGCGGGGCAAACGTTGATCGCCTCGCTGATGGCCAAGCAAACGCTCGGATCGCCGATGGACGGCGTGCTGCAAATTCTTGGACCACGAGGGTTCGTGTTGGAACACAACGATGATGATCACGGCCTTGATCCGCAGATCGTGTTCACGGCTCCGGCAGACGGCGACTACGCAGTGAGGCTGTTTGCCTTCCCGGCCCAAACCGATTCCAGCGTGAACTTCTCCGGAGCAGCGACCTACATCTACCGACTGACACTCTCAACCGGCCCGTTCGTCGATCACGTCTTGCCGATGTCGATCCAACGTGGCCAAAGCACAAAGCTCCGTCTGTACGGTTGGAGCTTGCCGCCAGAATTGGCCGAGCTGCCGGTCGATCCCGTCACGGCCGAAACCTTTGATCTGCGGCATCCACATCTGACTAACCTGCTGACGCTGCCTGTCGAGACTCATCCAAGTCTTGTCGAAGTGGAACCAGCCGATCCAAACGCTGCACCGCAAGAATTCCCCGTGCCATCATCGCTGACGGGTGTGATCGCGCAACCGGGAAACGTTGATGTTTTCAAACTCACGCTCACGGCCAAACAGCCGATTGTGATTCGCACAGATGCTCGCACGGCCGGATCGCCGATCGATCCGTTGCTGAAGTTGTTGAAGCCCGACGGAACGGTGATTCAAGAATTGGATGACGGAGCGAAAGGGGACTTTGATCCCGATCTGAATTTCACGCCACCGGCTGACGGCGAATATCGTCTCTCGATCACCGATCGCTTCAACGCGGGCGGACCACGTTTCGTTTACCGCCTCACCGCCCTGCCCTCTTCACCAGACTTTGAGTTGCGTGCTGCCGCCGATTCTTTCGTGCTCAAGGAAGACAAGCCGCTGGAGATCCCCGTCACCATCGAACGACAGCGAGGCTTCTCGCACGAAATCGAATTCATAGTGAGTGGCCTCCCCGAAAAGGTCACAGTCGAACCAGTGACCTCAGCCAAAGACGGGGACACCTCGAAAGCCGTGAAGCTGCTGATCAAAGCCGAAGCGGGAGTCGCGTTCTCTGGTCCGATCCGAGTGATCGGGCGCAGCAAGACCGAGCCACCGCTGGAAAAAGCCGCGTTGACGCCGCTGGCTGCGATGGGCACAACCACGTCTCACCTTTGGCTGACAGTGATCGCGGCCCCCACGAAGTAACGACGCGGGCTCAGCCAGTCGCTCACTTCCCGAAGCAATACAGAAACTCTTGCCGTTTGCCGCCGTCACGATTCGCGACACGCAGGAAGATTTGGCCGCCGCAGATCGCCGGGCTGGGGAAGGAGTCGTTGCCGATTTGGTTTTCAGCGACGAGATCAAACTTCTCCGGCGTCGGCTTGAAGACGTACAACGTCCCCATTTCATTCGCCCAATAAACGTGACCGCCCGCCATCACCGGCGAAGCACTCACGGGACCGGCGAGCCGCTGCTTCCACATCTCTTTGCCGTCGCTGCCGCGCCAGCAAATCATGATGCCGTTGTCGGTCAAGGCGTAGACATGTCCCTTCCAAGCAAGCATGGATTGCTCGTAGCACTTTTGATCGTTCTTCCACAGAACTTTGCTGCCGTCCGCTTTGACAGCGAGAGTCTCTGCCTTCGGATAGCCGCCGCTGGCAAAGACGATGTCCGCATCCCAGACCATCGTGCCACAGGTCGCGGCGGTTGTTCCGGTCGTCGTCCAATTGAGCTTCCCGGTGTTCGGGCTGTACGACGCGACTTGATTCGCACCGCTGATCAACATCTGATCTTTACCGGAAATATGCGTCACCACCGGCGTCGAGAACGTGATGTTCTTCGCACGAGCGGTCTTCCATTTCTGGTCACCGGTCGCGCGATCGAGCGCGGTAATAAAACTGTCGCCGTCGTACTCGGCCGCATAGATCACCGTGCTGCGATAGATCAGCGGCGACGGCGCGTAACCATATTCGTAAGTTTTGGGACGAAACGGCCCGACGTTTTTCTGCCACAGGATGTTGCCGTCAAAATCCAACGTCGTCGCTTGCAGTGAGTCGTGGTTATAGAAGCTGGCGAATAGCCGTTCGCCATCGGAGGCGATCGTCGCGGTCGCTTCGGTGTTCTTGGGATGATTCTTCGCCGGGAATCCGCCGGTGTTGACCTCCTTCTTCCACAACTGCTTGCCGGTCTTGCGATCAAAGGCCAACACAGAATGAATCTGCGCCTTGTCGTCGGCTGTGGTCAAGAAGATTCGCTGGCCCACGACCGTCGGCGACGAATGCCCGCGGCCAGGCACCGGGACTTTCCAGACGACATTGTCGGTCTCGCTGAGTTGCGTGGGGACTGGCGTCTCAGACGCGATCCCGTTGCGCGACGGGCCACGCCACCACGGCCAATCATTCTCGGCGGACAACTTTGGAAAGTCGCCAATTCCTTTTTCGGTCTGTTGCCCGAATACCGTCACGCTGGGAAACAACACACAAGCCAACAGCAAACTCAGCAACCAACGCCGATCGAAAACAACTCGTGACATGCGACAGCTCCGTCGTGAGGTGAAAAGCGAACTCAAATTCCCATGAGCGGCGGATGATAGACGCCGTTGAATGATTTCAACACTTTCACGAGGCGAACTCCCGCCGCTGGTCATGTGATTGGGCCGCAGTATCATGAGCGACGTGTGGCTAAATCCTCAACCACACGATGCCACTAACCCCACCGAGCTTGTCTCGGTGGATATGGGCTTTTGCACTACGAATCGTTTCGCTTTAACGGCGTAGTGCAAAAGCCCGATTCCACCGAGACAAGCTCGGTGGGGCGTTTGAGGACTGATAATTTTTCCTTTCGCACGTCAGGAGTTGCCATGACCACGACTACCACGAAAAGTTCTTCCGCCAGTTCTGAGATCTCTTCTCGTCGAGCTTTTCTTTCAGCCTCAGCCGCAACGGCGTTCAGTTTCACGATCGTGCCACGACATGTTCTTGGTGGGCAGGGACAAACTCCACCGAGCGAGCGAGTCAACGTGGCAGGCATCGGCTGCGGTGGCATGGGTGGCGGTGACATCGCAACGCTCACGAAGCTCGGAGCGAACTATGTCGCGTTGTGTGATGTCGATGAGACTCGCGCAACGGGAACGTTCAACGCACATCCGAACGCGCGGCGTTACAAAGATTTTCGAGTGATGCTCGACAAGGAAGCGAAGAACATCGACGCCGTGAGCGTCGGCACTCCCGATCACACGCACGCCGTCGCCGCGATGGCCGCGATCAAAGCAGGCAAACACGTCTACGTTCAGAAGCCGCTGACGCACACGTTGCACGAATGCCGTGAGCTGACGAAGGCCGCTCGCGCGGCGAAGGTGGTGACGTCGATGGGCAACCAAGGTCATGCGTCGGAAGGCTCGCGGCTGACCAACGAATGGATTCAAGCGGGCGTCATCGGCGAGGTCCGCGAGGTTCATGTCTGGTCCGATCGAGCGGGCAAAATGTGGAAGCAAGGGATCGGCCGACCGACCGACACTCCCGCCGTTCCCGCCACACTCGATTGGGATCTCTGGCTCGGCCCGATCAAAGAGCGACCGTATCACCCCGGTTATGCCCCGTTCGGCTGGCGTGGCTGGTGGGACTTCGGCACGGGAGCACTCGGCGACATGGGCTGCCACATCATTGATCATCCCGTATGGGCGTTGAACCTCGGTGCCCCGACGTCGGTGGAAGCGCTCACGACGCACGATGGAACTCTGCTGCCCGATAACAAGCTCAACTTTGAAACGTTCCCAATTGCAGCGGTCGTCACGTACCAGTTCCCGACGCGAGAACACGGCGGCAAAAAACTCCCTCCTGTGACGATGACCTGGTACGACGGCGGCCTGATGCCCCCGACTCCCGCCGAGATGACCAGCGGCCAACGTCTCCCCGGCAACGGCGTGCTCTATGTCGGCAGCAAAGGAAAGATGTATCACGGCTCACACGGCGGAATGCCGCAGCTACTGCCTGCAGAACTTCAGGAACAGGGCAAGACCGTCCCGAAGACGATGGACCGTTCCCCCGGTCACTACGACGAGTGGTATCAAGCCTGCAAAGGGGGCAAGCTCCCAGTCGATAATTTTGAGTACGCTGGCCCGATGACCGAGACAGTGTTGCTCGGAGTTCTCGCGATGCGAAGCCCAGGCACGCGGCTCGAATGGGACAGCCAGAATCTGAAGGTCAAGAACCTGCCGGATCTGAATCAGTACGTCCACACCGAATATCGCAAAGGCTGGACGCTGTGAGATTGAGTTGGCGGCTCGTCCGGTAAGTCGAAGACCGATGCAAAGCCTCGCTTCGATTTCATGTTCGATCAACCCTGAGAATGGATACCGGCATCTGCGGAGGTCATTGTGGCAGGAATGCGTGATGGACCGGGCGTGCCCACAGCGACGAATAAAGTTCACTTCGCCAGTTTCGCGAGTCGCAAGACGTTCAAACAACAGGGGTCGTCCAACTGGGACAGCAACGTGCCACAGCGGCCATTTCCCTGTCCGAATTGCAAACAGCAAATGGTTCGCATGGGGCGGTACTTCATAGCACCGCCCCAACGAGCACTGCGTGCTTGGCGAGAAGTGGAGCGTCGATATCAATGTGGCGAACGTTTTGACTGAACACGGTGCATCATGAAAAGCCCATTTCCCGGCATGGACCCGTATCTTGAAACTCGTTGGTCCGATGTGTCTTCGTCTTTGGTCGTCTATGCCAGTGATGTCTTAAATCGCGATCTGCCGCCTGGCGTACTCTCCCGAATCGGAGTGCGAGTGATCGCCGCAGCGTATGAAATGAAGCAGCATTATTTGGAGATTCGTGAAGCTCGATCGGAAAGAAGAGTCATCACAGTGATCGAGTTTGTCAGTCCGACCAACAAATGCCCCGGAGACGGATTGGATCAGTATCTGAGGAAGCGGCAAGAATGCCGTGACCGTGGCATCAACGTTGTGGAAGTTGATCTCACGCGTGCCGGAGACCGCTCGTTGATCATGCCGCTGGACTGCTTAATACGAAACGACCACGCGACCTATCGAGCGTGGGGCACCTGCGCCGGCGAGTTAAAGAAAGGCTGGGCATTTCGCTTGCCACTGACACAGCGTTTGCCTGCCTTGCCGATCCCATTGCGTCCGACCGATCACGACGTGCTGCTTGACCTGCAACCGCTAATCGACCAAATCTACGAGCGCGGTCGGTACGCGGAGGACATCGATTACTCGGAGCCGCTTCGACCGCAGTTGTCACCCGAAGAGGCCGAGTGGGCGGCCAAGCTGCTTGCTTCGCAAGCTAAGTAACCCGAAGTGTGAGCGAGGGCGAGCGCTTCAATGAGCAGTGTCAGGCCATCGAAGTCTGATGGAGCGCACGCCCTCGCTGACGCTTCGGGTTACTTGACCGCTGTCCGAAACTACAGGAGAAATGCAGATGAAACTCACCGCTGAGATTGTTCTGACTCTCTTGGTTATTGCCGGGGCATCTGCCACTGCCGCCGACAACACGCTCACTGATCAAGAAAAGAAAGACGGCTGGGTGTTGCTCTTCGATGGCCAGTCCACCAACGGTTGGATGTCGCCCAAGGAAAAACCGCTGCCGGACAAGCACGTGCAAGACGGGAGCCTCAACCCGCATCCGTGCGATTACATGCTCACGCACGAGAAAGTGTGGGAGAACTACAAACTGTCGCTCGACTTCAAGATCAGCTCGAAGTGCAACAGCGGGATCTTCGTCCGCACGTTTCCGCTGACCCCTCGGCCCGGCAAGGATGTCGGCTTCAACGGCATCGAGATCGCCATCGACGACACCAAGACCGCCGACTTTCACGACACCGGAGCGATCTATGATCTCGTCAAGCCGACCAAGAACGCCATGAAACCGGTCGGCGAATGGAACCACATCGTCGTCACCAGCGACCGCAACTTGCTGGCCATCGAACTCAACGGCGAGCAGGTCTCGCGCATGAACTTCGACGAGTGGCCTGAACCCAACAAACGCGCGGACGGTTCCGCTCACAAGTTCGATGTGGCCTACAAGACTCACCCGCGCAAAGGGCACATCGGTCTGCAAGACCACGGCAGCGACTGCTGGTACAAGAACATCAAGCTGCTACCGCTGAACCTCAAATAGGCAACCCCACTGAGCGATACCTCTCGCGGCCGTGCGCACGACGTACTTTGCGCGAATCGGTGCCTGACCCGAATGGCACTGCCGCTTGCGTGAGTTGAAGTTAAGTCGAGCAGCCGGTCAAGAGTTGGGCTCGGGCGGCGGCTCGTGTTT
>JANNDA010000213.1:0-2876 GCA_031387195.1 Planctomyces sp.
AATGCTTCTCAACGCTCTGTGAAGTGACCGGCTCGTCACGCGGAGCGATGACGGCTACGTAGAATCTCGTCACAAAAACATCGCCTTCGGCGATAACGATCTAACGTCTTCACACGAGCAGTTTGTTGAAATCGAAAGTGAAGAGGTTGTCGATAACTTCGGCGTTCGTGATGACGTTGGTTCCGGAGCCGCCAGAGACCGTGTCGCGGTCGGCACCGCCGTCGATGTTGTCATTGCCCGCTCCGCCGAGACAGACATCGAGTCCGTTGCCACCCTGAATGATGTCGTGGCCCGCATCGCCCAGAACCGTATCGTCGCCCCCTTGGCCGTCCAGCCAATCATCGCCGTCGCCGCCGGAAATCGCATCGTGACCAATTCCACCGGTGATCCAGTCGTTCCCATTTCCGCCACTGATGATATCGTTGCCATCGCCGCCAATGATTGTGTCCTTGCCGGCACCGCCAATGATTTTTCCGCCCAGGATGCTGGACAGCAAACGATCGGGGCCACTCCCGCCAGTCAGCGTCACCAAGCCGTGAAACAGACTGGCATCGAGCGTATTTCCCAAGGCCGATTTCGCCGTCAGGTTGGCACGTTCGATCGACATGAGCGTGTCCGAGCCATTCCCCGTGAGCAGCAGATCGGTCAACGTTTGAGTTTTCGTAGAGGACTGTGTGACCTGATCGACACCCTCGCCACCATCAAGAACATCCGCGGCAGAACCTCCCAGGAGCGTGTCGTTCCCACCCATGCCATGCAGCGTGACTGAGCCCATCTTGTAAAGCGACGCATCCAAGAGGTTGGCATTGGAGTCTCCGAAGATCTCCACGCACTCGATGCTGATGAGCACATCCGTGCCAACGTTGCTCGCAATCAGTGCCGTGGCGGTCATCCGCGCATTGCCGACCACCGATTCTACGAAACAGTCTTTTCCGGCTTGTCCGTCGAGCCTGTCCCTGCCAGCGTCGCCCGTCAACTTGTCATCGCCAGCGCCCCCTTTGAGATTATCGTTCCCGATACCGCCACCCAGAGAGTCGTTGAAGGCGCTGCCAATCAGACTGTCGTTACCCTCACCTCCCAAGAGCGTCACCGCATGTGGGGAACGAGAGGCGTTGAGGATGTCGTTTTCAGTTCCGCCGTCGATGATCAACTCACCCTTGTGGATCTGGTCGAGGCCTAGAATCGTGATTCGGTCGTTGCCGACATTACCATTGATGATGATCGACGTCATTGCCCCGACCGAGAAGTCTGTCGCCTCAAACGTGCTACCAGCCAGCCGCATCACCCCGTTTGCACCGCCGATGTCACTCAGTGTCACGTCCGAGTTGAAGCTGTTCGGCAAATTGAAGACCACTTCGGTGGGAGTGCCGTCGATGGTGATCGGTTCCAGGCCGGTGTAGGTGAGCGTCGAGAGGATTCCGTCTTCGTCGCGGAACTGGATGTTACCGTCGTGGCGGTTGGTGAAGTTGGCGTTGTAGGCGTTGAACGCGCCCGATTCGTCGAAGCCGGTGACGATCAACGAGTCATGGCCGCCGACTCCGCCGTGGAAGGTGATGTTGAAGGGCAACGGCCCGCCGCCGAGATCGACAGTCAGAGTGTCGTCACCGCCGCCGCCGTTGATGATCAGTTCGGTCAGACCGGCCAGAGGAATCCTGGTGGTCCCTCCCTCCAGAGTCACGACGAGGTTGTCTCCGTCGATCGTGATTTCGATCGCGTCGTTGCTCGCACCGCCGATGTCGGTGATCGTGACGACTCCATTCGATTGAGTGATCGCCGTCCCCAGCACGGCGAGGTCGAAGGTTGCGGAGGCGCTGGCCTCGTGGGAGTCCATCGCGGTGACGGTGATCGACAACCGACCGACATCGGTGTTCGTCGGCGTGCCGGAGAACGTGCGCGTGTCGGGATCGAACGTCAGCCACGTCGGCAGGTCGCTGCCGTCGGACTGAGTCGCCGAGTAGGTCAGCACATCGTTGGCGTCGATGTCGTCGAACGTCTCCTCCGCGAAGGTGAACGAGAAGAGGACCGTTTCCGTCGCGACTTGATCCGCGATCTCGTTGGCCAGAGTGGGATCGTCGTTGCGGCCGTTGATCGTGATGCGGACGGTGGCGGTGTTGGAATCGTCTTTGCCGTCGTTGGCTTTGTAGTCGAACTGCACGAGGCGTGACTCGGTCACTGCCAAGGCTTGGTCGGCGAGTTGGGGAGCGACGGTGAAGCTGCCGTCGGAGTTGAACGTGACTCCGGCGGGAGTGGCTCCGACGATGCTGAAGGTGAAGCTGGTGTCTCCGGCATCGTCATCGGTGGCTGTGACGTTGCCGCTGAAGGTGTTGTCTTCGTCGGTTGAGTCGGTCAAGTCGGTCACGACCGGAGCGGCGTTGGGCGCCTGGGGATTGCCGCCGAACACCACATAGCTCGCCCCGGAGCGGGAGCCGTTCGGGGACGCAAGGATAGCGCCGACGATCAGGTCGTCGATTCCGTCGCCATTGATGTCCCCCGCCCCGTTCACCGAGCTGCCGGAGAAGTCGAAGACCGCTTCGCCGCTGATCTGAAAGCCATTCGCCCCTGTCATGCTCGACAGATTCAGAATCGCCGCAAAGGCCGTGCGGCTCCCGAAGACCACATAGCTCGCCCCGGAGTAGTAGCCGTTCTGGGAGGCACCGATAGCGCCGATGATCAGGTCGTCGATCCCGTCGCCTTTGATGTCCCCCGCCCCGCTCACCGATTCGCCCAAGCGGTTGAAGGCCGCTTCGCCGCTGATCTGAAAGCCATTCGCCCCCGTCAGGCTCGACAGTTCCAGAGTCGCCGCAAAGGCCGTGCGGCTCCCGAAGACCACATAGCTCGCCCCGGTTAAGGGGCCGTTCGAGGAGGCACTGCGAGCA
>JANNDA010000235.1:0-5698 GCA_031387195.1 Planctomyces sp.
CGTAGCCGTCACGCTCCGCGTGACGAGCTGGTTGCTACCCAAAGCGTTGAGAAGCATTCGGCTCGTCACGCGGAGCGTGACGGCTACGTGCTTGTGGCCTACTGCCGTTTCTTTTTCAAAAAAGTCGTCATTCATCAGGCCGCTCGCTGGGCATGCGGTAACAAAACAGGATTGTGCAGATTGCTCTGAGGTGATTGTTCTGCGGAATTTCTCCGCAAGTTGTGAGCCAGCACAAACAGGCTCCACAACGGAACGGCGAATTCATCTTCGCCGTTTTGAAAGCGAGTCTGAATGGAGTCCATGCGCTTCAAGTCCAACCAGCCGCTTTGACGAACGACTTGTTGATGGAGAGTTTCGTGAACCGTGTCGCGTAGCGGACCGCGCAGCCACGCTTGCAACGGGAACGAGAATCCTTGCTTCTGCCGTTCAAACAACGGTCGCGGGACATGCCGCGCGAGCAGGTCGCGCAACACGCTTTTCAGCCCGTTCCGAAATTTGACCGACGGTGCCAATTCCGCTCCCCAGCGAGCCACTCGGTGATCCAGCAACGGGCTGCGGACTTCCAGGGCGACTTGCATCGAGGCTCGATCCAACTTCACTTGCAGGTCATCCGGGATGTAGTACGTCGCGTCGAAGCACGCGGCCTTCGACAACGGATCGCACTTCATTCGTGCAAACAGATCGCGGACAAGCTGCTCCGGCGCAGCGGCATTGCGGCTGAGTTCAGGCGACAACGGCAGTGGTCCCGAACAGGTCCAACTGTTGTTGATCGTCGCATACAAACCGGCCTCATCCCTCGTTTCCAACAGACGCTGAATACGGAGGCCACGACGGCGATCAATCCAAGGAGCCAGACGTCCGAGCAGCGCCCGCGCCAGCGACGGGATTTGTTGTCCGCGCAGAGCCTGACGAAACCAGTCGTAACGCTGGTAGCCGCCAAAGAACTCGTCGCCGCCGTCTCCACACAACGCGACGGTGACGTGTTGCTTGACGGCATGGCAGAGCAGCATCGACGGCAACCCTGAACTGTCGTTGTAGGGCTGCTCGTAGGTGTCGTGGAAAGCGTCCAGCGAACTCAGCAACCGATCGCTATCGAACGGCAAAATGGTGTGTGACAGATCCAGATGCCGTGAGATCGCCGCCGCATACGGAGCTTCATTCTTGTCCGAAATCGCGACCGTGAACATCGGCAGATCGCGATGTCCGGTCGCTCGCAAATAGGCGGCGACGAGTGACGAATCGATCCCGCCACTGAGGAACGCGCCAATCGGCACATCGCTGAGCGTGCGCCGTTTGACCGCATCGGCGACTAACTCATCGAGTGAATCCAGATCGGCTTCCGGCTTCGTCCCCCACGCCCAGTCGGTGAAGTCGTGGTACTTGTGCCGCGAGGTGATGCGACCATTCGCCACTTCGACAAACTCACCCGGCCGCACCTGCGTGGTCTTTTTGAAGAACGTGAGCGGTGCGGGAAACCAGCCAAAGTGAAAGAAGAACGGCAACTGTTCGGGATCAGGTTCCAAACCGAACGGACGCAGCGTTCGCAGTTCTGAACCGAAGGCGAGGAAGTCATTCCCTTCAAAGAGGTACAACGGCTTCTTGCCCATGCGGTCGCGGACCAGCGTCAGCCGACCGCTGGCAATGTCGAGGAACGCCGCCGCGAACATGCCGTTGCACTCGGAGAAAACCGACGTGCCATGTCGCTCGAACGCTTCCAGAAAAACCTCGGTGTCGCCCGTCGTGCGTCGAGAAACACCCGGTAAGAATTTCGCCGTGAGTTCATCGACGTTGTAGATCTCCCCGTTGAAGACCACCGCCGTGCGACCGCTGGCCGAGATCATCGGTTGATTCGCGCGGGGGTCGAGATCACGAATCGCCAGTCGGCGAAATCCGAGCCAGCTCGTTTGAGTCGCGTTCGCCAAGTGGCCGTCAGAATCGGGACCACGATGACGAATCGCGGATGTCATCTCGGCGATGCGATGCTCCGCCCACGCCGTCGTGTGAGCCAAGGACAATCCAGTGATGCCGCACATCAGGCCGCCCTCCGCTGTGGCGTCGTCGTCGTAAGTGCGATCGTTTGTGGCGGTGCAACGTCGCGTGTCGCGTGCAGCAACATCGCTCCGCCGATAACGATGTAGGGCAGCTTGCACAGCACCAGAGACATCGCCGCGCCCCACATGCCATATTCAGGAACCAGCCAGTAACAAGCCGCAAAGCCCGTGAGCAACGACAGACACAGCAACGGCAATTGACGGTGAATGCAGCGGACGGAGACCAAGGCCGAAGAGACTGCGCCCGCCAAATACGCGACGACCGCCGCCAGCATGATGGTTTCCAACACGTCCGTGTGAATCGCGTATTCCGCCGAGAAGATCACGGTGAGCAATGGACGTCCGCCCCAGCGGGCCACCCACACTCCGGCGGCACCTAACAACAAGTAAGCCGCCGAGAGTTTGACGAGCAGCCAGCGAAATTGATGGTAGTTGCCGGCAGCATGCAGGTTCGCGAAGCGTGGCATGCAGCTCTGATCCAACGCACGCATCACGGAAATTCCGGCCCACATGAGAGCGGCGATCGCACAAAAAATACCCAGTTCGACCTTGCCCAATTGATCGTCCACGAAATAACGCGGGATGTTGGCTTGCAGCGAGGTCAATAAGCTGACCACGCCCATCGGCACACCGAGCAGCAACAGCGGACGCAGTCGCGACCATTCCCAGCGAGGCTGAATCTCCGGCAACACGGCGACGAATCGTTTCCAGCGAGAGGTTTCTGAGGTCTCACCCGTCAACTGCAAAATCCACAGCGCATTGGGAACGTCATACAGTGCGATAATCACCAACTGCACCGCCGCTTCAGCGACAACGCCCCATAACAGGCTGCCGGTCAGCCAGACTCCCAAACAGAGCGTCAACATCGACAACAACGAGTGCATGATTCCCGATTTGGTGATGCGGTCGAGACGCTCATGCTGTTGCAGCAATCCATAAAATGTGCCGGCGATGAGTTCGCACGCTTTGCTCAACCCCACCACGCTGACGATCAACAATTCTTCAAGGTTGTCACTATCCCACCAACCGACTCCGGTCGCCGTCAGCCAGCCCACCAAACTGCTGATCAAGACCAAGCCCAGATAGTCGCCGAAGCGAAATTCACGGCGGCTGTCGGTCGCTTGAAATTTGCGGAGTTGCAGCGAAGCAAACATCATGATCGGCCCGGAAACCGCCAAGCCCATTGCGTACAGACCAACGATCTTCGGCGTGCTGATTTTGGCCAGCGCCACCAGAATGCCCCATTGGCACAACGCCGCGACGACGTTGCCGAAAAACGTCCAGGCAACATTCTTCTGCAATGACAATGGACGAGGAGCTTCCAAGATTTCGCCCCTTCTTAGCCCGGTACGCGGCCAATGCCCCAAATCTGGTAGGCCCAAGGGAAGTTGCCCGGAACCACTGCGGCCAGTCCGTTCCAAGTCGCCGTCACTCCCCGATAAACCTGATTGAACAACGGAGAACAGCAAGCCTTCGGTTTCAAGCACGGCCCACCGCAGCCTCCCGTGCGGACATCCTCAAGACCTGCGGCAACCAACACGTCACGCATGGCGATCGGGTGCATGATTTCGAGTCGATGAGCGGGAACCCCCTTCGGATCAAACCAACGCATCAGGGCGTTATTCACGGGAGTCGCCAGATTCGGCACCGTCACCGCCACGTAACCACCCGGTTTGCAAAACCGGATGTGATCACGAACGATGGGAACCGGATCATGGAAATGTTCCAGCAATCCGAACGACACGACCAAGTCACACTGATAGGGCAACTCGATCGCGCGAATGTCTCCTTGATGGATCTGCGCGGCGATCCGCAGTTCGCTGAGGATTTGCCGCGTCGCGGCGGTTCCTTCTTCCGCGAAGTCAATGCCGTGATACCGATGGCTGGGATGGATCGAGTGCATTCGTTCGATCACGCGGCCTGGTGCGCAACCCAGTTCCAGGACGTCCGAGGACTGAGAACTCGGCAAGTCGAGAAACTCCGTCAGCAAGCGATCCACTTTGCGGCGAACCAGTCGCCGCAGCCAACTGTTCTTCGCCAATTGTCGGACGTGACCGTGTTTCACGTCCCAGAAGTTGGAACTCGTCAAATCATTCGTAACGACGCTCATCTCGGAATCCTTTCCCCGTGGCGCGGCGCGGTTGCATCAATGCGGGGCGGACATTCGGCAATTCTTCGGACTGAGTCAAGACGGCTCACAGGGGGATCAACAGGACCATGCTGTTTAACGGTCAGGGGTCAGGCACCGGCTCGCGCAAAGTGCGTCGTGCATCCCACCGCTTGTCCGGTCGAGTTTCCGCCACAATGATCCCCCCTTCCCGCCTCAATCATCTTCCAGGAACCTACCCATGCGACTAGTTCATGCAACGGCAACTTGGCGAATTGTGCTCTCATGGACGGCCACGTTGTCACTCGCTGTTTCTCTGGGTGGCACGAACTTGGTCCGTTCGGCCGAGCCGATGGGAGAACTGGCCCAGAAACTCGCCGCAGTGACGTTCGAGCAATACGCCCCAGCTCCGGGCTACTCCGAAGGGCCGACGTGGTTTCGCGGAGAAGTCTTCTTTTGCTCTGGGCCGTTGTTGCGAATTGATGCTCAGCGGAAAGTTCACAAGCATCTCGACCTCGGCCCGGCTGGCACGGTGCTGCGAGCCGATGGACACATGCTGATCTGCGACAACAAATACAAAGCGCTGCTCGACCTCTCGCCCGAGGGCAAGGTCGGCGTGGTCGCCGATCAGTTTGAAACTCGGCCGCTGCGGAGCCTCAACGATCTGACGATTGATGCGCGCGGCAACGTTTACTGGACGGACCCGGAAGGCTCGACGCCACAGAGCCCGGTGGGCAACGTGTTCCGCGTGCGGTCCGATGGGCGAGTTGATCGCGTGGCAACAGGGCTCGCGTTTCCGAATGGGCTCGATGTCGATCCGGCAAGCCGCCACCTCTACGTCATCGAGTCGCAATCGAAGAAAATCCTGCGTTACGCGCTGCCGAGCGACAACGAGCTGTGCGGCCCGGCGGAACTGTTCTACGACCTCGGCGGCTCAGGGGGCGATGGTTGCGCGTTCGATGCGGCGGGGAATTTGTGGGTCACCGACTTCCATCGACCGGAAACCGGCAAAGGACGGATCACGGTTCTCAGCCCGAAGGCAGAGGTGCTCGCCTACCTTCCGTTGCCGAGCAAGGTCGTGAGCAACATTGCCTTCGGTGGCCCAAAGCACGACGAGATCTTTTGCACGACCGGCGATCCTCCGGGTGTCTTTCACGCCGTTGTCGGTGTGCCGGGTTTCGCGGGACATCCCGGCCAGCCGCTGCCGATCTCGCGAACGCTCGACCTCGTCGTGCAACGACCTCATGCCGACGCCGAAACGCTGCGAGCGATCGGAAAAGTGGCGGTCGAGGCGAAGATCAACGAGGGGCAACTCGAAGACGCGGCACGGCAGCAAGTGCAATCGCTCGTCGCCAAGATTGCTGATCCTCAGATTCGCGGTGATGTTGAAAAGCTGCTGCCGGAACTCAACAAGGCCGCCGCACGGCACGCGGCGGATCGGACTCTGTTGGCCGATGTGAAGCGACTCGGCAGCAAAGTGACGTTCGACATCGCGGCTCCTGATTGGCTGCGTTCGATTGCTGGCGACGAGGCTCTCGAA
>JANNDA010000295.1:0-5991 GCA_031387195.1 Planctomyces sp.
CGCGATCGGCTCCGGTGAAGGCACCTTTGACATGGCCGAAGAGTTCCGATTCCAACAGCGTCTTGGAAAGTGCGGCGCAGTTGATCGCCACGAAGGGGCGGTCTCGACGCGGACTCGCTTTGTGAATGGCGTGAGCGAACATCTCTTTGCCCGTGCCACTCTCGCCGAGCAGCAGGATCGAAACGCCTCGCAGAGCGGCTCGCTTCGCGCGGCCGACGGCGTCTCGAATCACGCGACTCTCACCGGCGATGTCCTCAAACCCCGCGACGTCCTGCGGGCCTTCCGCCGCCAAATGCTGCCAGTGGCTGTCGGGGTCTCGCAAGAGTTCCGGCAGGACGTCAATCGTGAGATCAAAGGGAATGTCCGTAACCCACGACTGCCCCGCGAACGTCTCCAAGAACTTGGCCGGATAGCGCGTCTTGCCCAGCAACACCCACACGGCCGCCATCGCCGGAGTGCCCGGACTGAGGTGCAAACAAAGTTGAGTGTCGATCCAAGCCGCTCGTTGACGCAGCTTCGACAGCTCCGCATCCGCGATGCGTGCGAAGGCCCAGGACTTTCGGACATCGTTGGGGCGATTTTTACGCCACAGATGCCGGGGCGTTGACGGCTTCGAACTGATCGGGAGAGAGGTAGCCGAGTGTCTGATGGAGACGCTGGGGATTGTAAAAGGTTTCGATGTAGCGGAACACGCTGTGTCGAGCGTCTTCCAGTTCCAGGAATTCTTCGTGGTTGGTCCACTCGTGTTTGAGGGACCAGAAAAAGCGCTCCATGGCGGCGTTGTCGTAGCAGCAGCCGGTGCGGCTCATCGAGCATTGAATGCCGAGCGTGTGCAGCGTGCGTTGGTAATCGAGGCTGGTGTATTGGCAACCTCGATCACTGTGGTGCAGCAGGTCTTTTCCGGCGGGGCGGCGTGCCTCGACCGCGCGGCGCAGGGCTTCGCAGACAAGTTCCGTGGCCAGCGACGGACTCATCGCCCAGCCCACCACTTTGCGACTGAACAGGTCGAGTACGACCGCCAGGTAGACCCAGCCCTGCGTGGTCGCCAGGTACGTGATGTCAGTCACCCACTTGCGATTGGGAGCCGTCGCCGTGAAGTCTTGAGCCAGAACGTTCGGTGCGGGCACTCGTGTCGGATCGGCCTGAGTCGTGGTCGGGGTGAAGCGTCGCACGAGGCGACTTTTCAAGCCCAGTGTTCGCATGGCTTGAGCCACTGTGTTGCGGCAGGCCGCTTCCAACTCGGGCTGATCTCGCAGAGAAACCGCAATCTTTCGACTCCCGTAAATGCCGTGCGACTTGGCATGCACCTGCCGCACCGCCTGCTGAATCCGCGCGTGCCGCCGCGCGCGAGGACTCTCCAGCCGATCCACCCAAGCGTAGTAACCCGACGTGGAGACTTGGAGGGCCTGGCACTGTGCCGTGACAGAAAACAGATCGCGATGCCGACGAATCCAAGCGTATTTCACAGCACGTCCTTCGCGAAATACGCCGTGGCTTTTTTTAGGATGTCACGCTCCAACTCGGCCCGTCGCAGTTCGCGCCGCAGCCGATCGTTCTCGGCCCGCAACTCCTCGACCGAAGCCCCGTCGCCGCACGGCACCGGCTGGGGAGCCAATCGAGCAGGCCACTTCCGCAGACTCTGCTGACCCACCCCCACCGACTTCGCCGCCGCCGCAATCGAGTAACCCTCGCCCGTCACCAGGCGGACCGCATCCACCTTGAACTCCTCCGAAAACACACGCTTCGTCCGAACTGAAGAAACTGACTGCTGAACCATCTTTCAAACCTCCATTGGGGGGAATCATCACCCGCCCCAACGATGTCCGAAAGTCCTGGGCCTTCGCAGGCTTGTATTGGCAGGTACGTTTTCACCGACCGCTCGCCTTAGTCGATGATCATTGATCATTTGGCTTGCTGGTTGTCGGGGAGATCGCAATTCTTCGCTTCAGCATTGGCAGTTGAGTTGTCGAGCCCCGTGCGGCTCAGCGACGAGTCCTTCGGATTGATCAGCGACGGAACGAGGCGGTTCATGGCGGAACAGAAATCGGAATACTCTGGGCAAGACATCGAGATCCTCGAAGGTCTGGAAGCAGTGCGGCGACGGCCGGCGATGTATATCGGCGGGGTCGATGCGCGCGGGCTGCATCACCTCGTGTGGGAGATCGTCGATAACGCGGTCGATGAGCATCTCGCGGGTGAGTGCGATTGCATCGACGTGACACTGCACAAGGACGGCTGCTCGATCACGGTGCAGGACAACGGCCGCGGCATCCCGGTCGAGAAGCATCCCAAGACGAAGACCTCCACGCTCGAAGTCGTGCTGACGATCCTGCACGCGGGGGGCAAGTTCGGCAACAAGAGCTATGCGCGATCCGGCGGCTTGCACGGCGTCGGCTCGTCGGTCGTCAACGCGCTGTCCAAGGAAATGATCGCCACCGTCCATCGCGACGGGCACGAGTACCAGCAGACGTATCGTCGCGGCAAACCTCAAGGACCGGTCGAGAAGCTGCGACCGTTTCGCGGGCGCGGGACGATCATCTTCTTCAAACCCGACGACCAGATTTTCCGCAGCACGCACTTCAACAGCGACATCATCAAGCAGCATCTGGAAGATATTTCGTTCGTGCATGGCGGACTGAAGATCGTCTTCCACGACGAGATCAAGAAGGAACAGCACGAGTACCATCATCCGGAAGGGATCGTGGCCTATCTGCAAAAGGTGGTGAAAGACGACCAACGCAAGCCGGTCCACGAGCAGTTCTTCACGATCGACAAGGAACTCGGAACGCACAAAGTTCAGATCACGTTCTTGTGGACCGAATCGACTGACGAGCGAGTCATGAGCTACGTCAACGGCATTCGAACGCACGCCGGCGGCACGCACGAAGCCGGGTTTCGCAGCGGCGTCGTCAAAGCGGTGAAGAGCTACATCGAGATGCACGACATCAAGATGAAGGGGATCGCGCTCACCGCCGAAGACATTCGCGAAGGACTCGTCGGCATCGTCTCGGTGTTTCTCTCCGAGCCGATGTTCCAAGGCCAGACGAAAGACAAGCTCAACAACCCGGAGATGCAGCCGACGGTGGAAAGCCTCGTGCGACCCGGCGTCGAAACATGGCTCAACGGCAACCCGTCGATCTCCGATGCCGTCATCGGCCGCATCGTGCTCGCCGCACGGGCACGGCAAGCGAGCCGCGAGGCCGCAACGGAAGTCCGTCGCAAGTCGCCAGGCGGACGCAAGACAAACCTCCCCGGCAAATTACTCGACTGCCGCTCGAACAAGCCCGGCGAGTCCGAGCTGTTCATCGTCGAAGGTCTTTCCGCCGGTGGCACCGCCGCGATGGGCCGAGACAGCAAGACGCAAGCGGTCTTGCCGCTCAAAGGAAAAGTGCTCAACACCGAGTCGCTCGCTACCAACAAAATCCTGGGCAACCAGGAGATTCACGACCTCGTCGAAACGCTCGGCACGGGCATCGGCACCGGTTTCGACATTCACAAGCTGCGCTATTGCCGCATCATTCTGTTGATGGACGCCGACAGCGACGGCTACCATATCAGCACGCTGCTGCTGGCCTTCTTCTTCCGCCACATGCCACAGTTGATTCGCAGCGAGAACCTCTACATCGGCCTGCCGCCGCTGTACCGCATCGCCGTCGGCACGGAGTCGCACTATGCCCGCGACGACGCGCATCGCGAAGAGATCATCGCCACGCTCCCGAAGAATCGGAACTACGAAATCAGCCGCTTCAAAGGCTTGGGCGAGATGACCGCGCAGCAACTGAAGGAAACCACGCTCGACCCCAAGACCCGCATCCTGCTGCGAGTCGATATCACCAGCCAGCTCGAAGCGGACAAGACCTTCAGCCAACTCCTCGGCAAAGACGCCAGCGAGCGTTACCGCCTGATCATGGACGAAGCGAGCCAAGTGGATGACTTGGATATCTGAGTCGGACATCAGATGACGAAGTCGGTCTCACGGCCGAGGATGCGGTCGATGACATCCTGGGGAAGTTCGATCACTTGTTTGGCTCCCGCTTCGCGGTCGGCGGGATTGATGCCGCAATAGACCGACCAAGGGCCCAGATGTCGCCAACGACCGGCTCGTTTGGGTTCGCTGGGCATGACCGGAGTTGTGCAGCGATTGCAGCCGATCGTCGCGAAACCTTGCGCGTGCAGTGGGTTGGTGATTACGTTGTGGTCGTGAATGTAGGCCGTCATTTGCTCGTCAGTCATCATGGCCAACGGGTTGATCCGGATCGTGCTGTTCTCAGTATCCACTTGCAGAATCGGGCAGACCGCCCGTTTGCCCCCTTCGCTGCGTCGCAGGCTGCCGATGAGCGCGTGAAACTGCCCGACAAATTCATTCAGCGGTTCGACCTTGCGCGCGTGGCAGCATTGCTTCTGACCTTCCACCGACAGATAGAGAATACCGTGTTCTTTGGTCTGCTCTTCCATCGTTTGCTTTGGGTGCAGCGTGACGATGTCGAGCCCGTACTCCTTGATGAACCGGTCGCGTGTGTCGAGCGTTTCTTGAAACATGACTCCCGTATCCACAAACAGCACGCGGATGCCGAGCTTCAGCGTGGAGATCATGTGGCAGACAACGCTCCCCGCTTCCTGCATGGCCGAAACCGCTGCGAGCTTGTCGCCGAAGACCTGATTTGCCCAGATCAGCAACTCTTGTGGTGTGCGTTCTTCAAAGTTCTGGTTCAGGTCGATCAAGTCGGCTTGAGTCAATTTGGGCATGAGACACTCTCTTCAATTTCTCGCGGAATTCAGCGGCGTTCCGTCGCTGCGGAAGGAGGGCGGTTGTAGTTGGGGCCTTGGTGACGGGCAAGTCGGGCACAGACGAGGGCTAACTGAGAATGACACTTTCGCCCTCGCTCACGCTTCGGGTTACTTCAATCAGACTCGCACGGGGACTCGGCAGAGCCGATCGAGTGCCAGCCGGAAAATGACCCACAGCGCGGAGACGGATTCTTTCCAGTTGATCTTGGACAGGCCGAAGCGGCGGTCCTCGAAAACGATCGGCGTCTCCGCGAATGAACAACCGACGGCGCGGCAGCGATAGAGCAACTCTTCTTGGAAGGCATAACCGCGAGCACGGATGCGGCTCCAGTCGATCTCGGCCAACTTCGCCACTTGATAACACCGGAAGCTGCCGCTGTTGTCGCGTGTCTTCAATCCCAGCAGCAATCGCGCATACCAGTTGATCCCTTGGCTCATGAAGTGACGCCGCCAGTTCCAGCCGACCACGCCACCACCCGGCACATACCGCGAACCGATCGCCACATCGGCGCGAGTCAGGCACTCGCGGATCGCGGGCAGATGCCGAGGATGATGGCTGAAGTCGGCATCCATGTTGAGCACGTGGTCGTAACCCCGTTCGATGGCAAACCGAAATCCCGCAACGGTCGCCGTGCCGAGTCCCAGCTTACCCGCTCGATGCAAGACATGAATCCGTGTGTCCTGCGCTGCCAGTGCATCCGCCAACGGCCCGGTCCCATCGGGCGAGTTGTCGTCGATGACCAACACATCGGCATCAGGCGCGACCGCGTGAATCTCTGGAATGAGCAGCGGCAAATTCTCGCGCTCGTTGTAGGTACACAGCGTGATGAGCAATCGTGGTGAGGTCATGATTCGACTCTCCGGTTGATGGTCTTACCTGCGAGAGGATTGAACGGCCAGAGCATGGGCGGTCGTCAGGTTGAACAGCCCTTGCTTGACAAAGAATTTGTTCGGCCAGCGTTGATGATCCAAGCCTCGGCCTCGACCGCAGCGACCTTGGCGTTTGCGGAGCACGCTCCGCAGTCGGCCTCGGACCCAGCCATCGAGTTCGGGGAAGGTGGTGGGCCACGACTGTTGGAAGTAGCCGAACCAGCCACGCAACGTTGGATTGAGGCTGGCGACAATCACCGCCAAGCTCGTTCCGTTAGTGCGTTTCGTTTTCGTGCGAATCGCGTCTTTGAATTTCTCCAAGCTCTTCTTCCG
>JANNDA010000292.1:0-2742 GCA_031387195.1 Planctomyces sp.
GGAGTTACACGTACTTGCCGCTGGGCTACAAGGCCCTGCGCAAGGCGGAAGCGATCGTCCGCGAGGAAATGGAAGCGGCTGGCGGCATCGAGATTCACATGCCCGCGCTGCAACCGATCGACTTGTTCGAGCGAACTGGCCGGCGCGCGGCATTCGGCAATGTCTTGTTTCAGTGGGAACAACGGCGCGGCGGCGGTCGAGTTCAATTCGCTCTGGGTCCAACGCACGAAGAGGTCGTGACCGATCTCGTCAGCAAACACATCAGCAGCTACCGCCAGTTGCCGATCAACTTGTTCCAGATTCAAACCAAGATCCGCAACGAAGAGCGGCCGCGCTTCGGCGTCCTGCGGACCAGCGAATTCCTGATGAAGGACGCTTACAGCTTTCACGCAAACGTGGAATCGCTCAACGAGACTTACAAGGCGATGTACCGCGCGTACTGCCGGATTTTCGCGCGCTGCGGAGTCGAGTACTTGCCGGTCGAAGCGGAGAGCGGTCCGATCGGCGGCGATGCGTCGCACGAATTCATGTGCCCGGCGAACAACGGCGAAGACCGCATCGTTCACTGCCGTAAAACCGGTTACGCCGCGAATCTCGAACGAGCCGACACCGGACGGACTCAGCCGTCGCTGGAAACTTCCGCCGACGCGAAGCCGATCACCAAGTTGCACACGCCAAACGTCGGTTCGATCGAAGCGGTCTGCAAGTTCTTGAAGTGCAAGCCGCCGCGGATGATCAAGACGTTGATTTACTCCGCCGACGACAAGCCGGTCGCCGTGCTGATTCGCGGCGATCACGAAGCCAACGAAGGGAAGATCCGCCGGGCGCTCGGAGTGACAAAGCTGGAAATGGCGACGCCCGAAGTGATCCTGCAAGTCACCGGAGCGCCCGTCGGCTTCGCGGGTCCGGTCGGCATCAAGTGTCCGATCATCGCCGACCATGACATCCCGCTGATCCTCAACGCGATCACCGGAGCGAATGAGGCGGACCAGCATTTCACGAACGTGAATGTCGGCCGGGATTACTCGCTAGAGAAGACGTTCGATCTCCGCAACGCCGTCGCAGGCGATCCCAGTCCGCGTGGCGAAGGAACGCTCGAACTGGTCCACGGCATCGAGATTGGCCACGTTTTCAAGTTGGGGACGAAATACTCGATCTCGCTGGACGCTTACTTCTCCGACGAGAAGGAGCAACGGCATCCGATCATCATGGGTTGCTACGGCATCGGCGTGAACCGCATCATCGCCGCGCTGGCCGAAACGAAAAACGACGAAAACGGTTTGATCTGGCCGCTGGCCGTCGCACCGTATGAAGTCGTCGTCATCCCGCTGCAAGAAGAAGCGACCGTCGTCGAGGCGGCCGAATCGGTTTACTTGCAGCTTCAAAAAGCGGGAGTCGATGTGTTGCTCGACGACCGTGCTCAACGCGCCGGCGTGAAGTTCAAAGACGCCGACCTCATCGGCTTCCCGCTGCGAGTCGTCATCGGCGGCAAAGGTCTGCAAGAGGGCCTGATCGAACTCAAGTGGCGCACCGCGACCGAACCGACCAAAGTCCCCGTCGCCGACGCCGTGACCACGATCCTCAAACAACTTGCCGAACGACGTGCCGAGGAAGCGGCAGCGGTTCCGGAGTGAGATCCGTCACGCGTGCAGTTCGACGAGGTCTTTATCGTGCAGCACGTGGTCGCGGCCGACAGATTGGCCATCGTGGGCGCTGCTGCCCCAGACTTTGGCGAACTTGAGCGTCTCGACCAAGTCTTTGTGAATCACTGCGGCGAGGTCTTCGACGGTGCCTCCCGCTTTGATCACGAACGGCGACGACATGTCGGCCGGTTTGCCGGGCTTCCTGGTGTAGAGGCAGATGACTCCCAGCGATTGATAGATCGCGTCGCGCAGTTGTTCGCGCGAGTCCGATTGATCGAGGTCGATCTTCAGTGTCGGAAATCTGGCGGCGGTCATCTCACGAAAAAACGCCACGCGGTCGTCGCAGCCGAGATCGTTGCCGCGCGTGGCGACGAGCAACGTCTTGATGCGGATGATGGAGAAATCATCGTCGTCGAAGCCGGTGACGTCGGCGAGTTGCGTCTTACGCGATGCGAACTGATTCAAGACTTCGGCGGTCTGATCGGGAGCGTCATCCGAAGATCCATCAAAGGCTAGCACAACGGCGTCGGCGGCTCGAACGAGGTTGAGCAAGTACGGTTCGAACTGCGCATCGGTGATCGGCGGCGTGTCGATCAACTGCACGTTGACGTCTTCCCAAGGCATCATGCCGGGTAGCGGCTCGCGAGTCGTGAACGGGTACGGCGCTACTTCGGGCTCCGCTTTCGTCAGCTCTTTGAGGATGCGGCTCTTGCCGGAATTCGGAGCCCCGACGATGAGCACTTGCCCGCAGCCTTGCCGAGGAAACCGAAACGTCTTCGGCCCCTTCTTGGGAGCGGACGCTTCGGCCTGTAGCTCGGCCTTCGTCTCTTTGACTTTGGTCTTGAGTTCGGCCTGCAGCTTCTCGGTCCCCTTATGCTTGGGGATCGTGGCGAGCATTTCGTCCAACAACTCCGCCCGCTCCGGCAGCGTTTGGGATTTGCGGTAACGCTCTTCGAGACGTTGGTATTGCGGAGTGAGATTAGCGGGCATGATTTATCGCAAATGCCCACTGAGCTTGCCTCAGTGGAACAGGGCCTTTGCACTACGAATTCACTCAACATGAAACGGTGTAGTGCAAAGGCCTGATTCCACCGAGGCA
>JANNDA010000317.1:0-2725 GCA_031387195.1 Planctomyces sp.
GGGCGCCGCAAGCGCGGTTGCGGCGTCGCGCCTGCTTTCGTCGAGTTCCCTCGCGAGGTCGAGCAAAAGCTCCTGGGCGTCCACTCCTACTGAGAGAGTTTCTCTCTCGAGCGAGTAGCCCTCGATCTGCTTCGGGACATCGTTTGATAGCACGAAACCGAAGTTGCCGTCGCTCCCGCTGCCGCTCAGCAGCAGCAAACGCTGACGGTGGATGACGCCTCAGTGAGCGCCGGCTATGCCAACTTCTGCCGTGTTTCGAGCACGCCGGAAGAGCTGATTTTGGATTTGGGCTTGAACCCGAATCCGTATGCTCAGGGCAATGTGACGGTTCATGTCGGTCAGCGGATCATCATGAATCACTACACCGGCAAGCGTTTGCTGAGCGCTCTGTCGATGGCTTTGCAACGCCACGAACAAGCCTTCGGTGTGCTGGAGACGGACGTCCGTCGCCGCGTGAAGCCGACAACGACTGCTACGCGGTAGTTGTCCGTCGCGGTTGATTAGTTGAATCAACAGCCCGGCTGCCATTTGGTAGTCGGGCTGTTTTCGTTCCTACGGCAAATGGCCGGTCTTCAGAATGCTTTTCAACTGACGCTCAGCTTCTGGTGACATCGGATAAATGAGCCGGGCGTTGTTCGGTAGCTTGGACGGCATGACTTGCCACTGGCTCCCTTCACGCGTGATTGGGATTAAGAAGCGCTGACCCGTCGCAACTCCCATTGAAGCGATGTCAGTCACCACCAATTCGTGATCACTGAGTTCGCCTTTCCAAGACTTCTCAATCTGGACCGCACCTGTCTGCTGATCTTTGACGAGGACCGTCAGCACGTCAGCCGCCTCGACGATTTGATCGCGATTGAGCGTCACTGGGTTCGCGGATGTCACCGACAGCACGAGTAGCAGGACCATCCACGTCACGGCCAGCAGAGCCGTGATGCTGAAGAGCTTGCGCTGCCAACGCGAATCTGGCTCGGTTGGCGTGCCTGCGGTGCTGCTTGTCTTGTCCGTCATTTGCCGCGAGTCCATTCGCACATTGCCATCAGTCAAGTCACCCGAAGCGTGAGCAAGGGCGGACGCTCCACAACGCCACGAGATCGAAGCCTCTTGAAACGTTCGCCCTCGCTGACGCTTCGGATTACCGAAGTCATCCGCGCTTCTTATTTCCGAAACGCGGAGGTGGTGTCGATTTGATAGGACTTGTCGAACGCCTCATCGAAGTCATACACGCCGAAAAAATCGCTGAGCTTGTCGCGATCAGTCTTTCTCATGCGTCCCCGCTCGATCATGTCCCAGACGATGCGGCCGAAGTCGTCAGTCGACGTGACGCCCCAGTGTCGAAACACGGGGATCGTCATCATGCCGAACTCCTTCAATGCCAATTGGCGAATCCCATCGAGCAACTGCGGGCCGGAAATATGCGAATCTTCTGGCGGCGGGTCTTGCTGAACTTCGGTCTGTTTGCCGAATTTCTTTTGAGTGAAGTGAAGTGCATGGTCCACGAACTCATAAGCTGCCGGGTGATACTTCGGCTTTGAGAGCGTGGCATTCTTCGTCTGGCTCATCAGGATCCCTTTGGTAACACAGCAACAGCACAAACTCGTCGGTCAGTCGAACGGGGAGACACTCAATCTCAGGCACTTTCCGTCGGCGGAGCTTGGTCGTTCTGACCGGATTTCGGTTTGTTGCCGCGATTGCTGATCACGGTCAACACCTCTTTGGCATCGATCATGACACGCCGTGAGTCGTCGTAGGCCACCAGCACTTTTTTAGCCAGAATTTCCTGCGACAGCACACGCCCCTGTCCCGCCTTCGTCACGACCGTGGATCCGATCGGAGGGAGTTCGCGCTGATACTCTTCATAGGTCTCGTATTCATAACGCAGACAACATTTCAGCCGTCCACAACGGCCGGAGATTTTGCTCGGATCGAGTGTCGCCTTTTGCACCTTCGCCATCTTCATTGTGACTGGCGGCATCTCGCGGAGATGTGTGTTGCAACAGGTCGGTTTGCCACAGTCGCCGTAGTCAGCCAGCAGTTTGGCCTCATCGCGAATGCCCACCTGCCGCATCTCGACTCGCAGTCGGAAGTGGCTGGCCATTGTTTTGACCAGGTCGCGAAAATCGACACGCTTCTCGGAGAGGTAGTACACCACGATCCGCTCGCCGCCGAACAACCGCTCGACGTCGAGCAGTTCCATTTGCAGCTTGCGATCCGCAACGAATTGCACGCAGTCGGCGAAATCTTTGCGTTCCATTTGCCGGACTTGATCGCGTTTGCGCAGGTCATCCGTGGTCGCAATTTGCAGGATGCGTCCCGACTCGTCAGTGCGACCGAGATTTTGCCGCGTCTGTTCGCTGGCGACACAGAGCACTTCTCCGCACTCCACGCCACGATCGGAACGCACGATGACCTGCGTCCCACGGGGGATCGCATCATCGCCCTTTGACGAAAACTCGCCGACGATGCGGGTGATGCCATATCGAACAACGTACTGACCCATGAGCGGGCTCCTGGGGGACTTGACGAAAGGCGGGAGTATAGCGAGCCGGAATTGAAGTCACACCGAGAATGCTGCGGGAAATCGAGCTCAACAGCCAGCAGACGATAGCGAACTCGCTCACCGTCACCTCGAAGGGGACGATGTTTCGCCGTGGGGGGCGGATGGGGCGGGAAGGCAACCGGGGGGCGCCACGCCCAACGGATTATTGTGAAAGTTAGGGGGGGG
>JANNDA010001322.1:0-12817 GCA_031387195.1 Planctomyces sp.
GACTCCCCATCGCCGCGCCTTCGGCGTCGGAGTGATGTCCATACCAAGCAAAATCCATACGCGGGGTTTAGCGACTCTGGGTGAATAGCGCAATTCTGTTCTCTATGCTATTTTCTAAGGGTGCGGAAAATGGGTTTAACCCCAACGCCATCGACGTGGGCGCGCTGTGCTGGCGTCGGCAGAAATGATCGGATCGGGCGGGCACGCCGATGCGTGGCGGTTATTGCGACTCAGGATGAACTTGCGCCAGACACATCAGCCGGAACGCGCTAGCGTCCGGTTCGGAAGCGGAAAACAGGTCTGACCCGGACGCTAGCGCGTTCCGGCTGATTTGGTCGAAGCGCAAACATCAATCTGAGTCCCAATCAACATTCACAGGAACTCGCGGACGAACGGCATCAGGTCGAGGTCGATCAGCTCTTGTTCGATCGTCTCCGCCGTTAGGTTGTTGCAGAGTTTGCCGCACCTCGGCCACGATCAGTTTTGCGAAGTGCTTGCGTGCTCGACGGACTTGCTGGCGGAATGCGTCGGCGCGGACGGGGCGGCCGAGCTGTTCGGACAAGCGAGCCGCGTGCTCTTCGGAACTCGACGCCGGATTGTCCGTGTGCAGCCGCAACACGGAGTAAAACCAATTGTCGGGTGTCTGTTGCTGATGCAGTTCCAGCGACTGCCAAGTTCGTTCGAGCACACAACTTTGCCACTCACTCGACCAAGCACGATCGGCATCCGAGTCCGGTTGAATAATCGATGCCAGCATCTCTTCGCTTAATTCCGTCGAACGGCGTTTTCGCAGGTGGCTGATTGCGACATACCTCACCGCAGACTTCAAGTAGTCGCGAAACCGCCCGCGTGAGACGTTCTCCGGACAGAAGCCTTTGTCGAAGACTTTGACCAGAAAATCCTGAGCGACCTCTTCGGCGTCGTGCGGATTGCGGACGATGGCGGTGACGTATTTTTGGATGGCTCTCGCGTAGCGCATCACGAACTGCACCGGATTATTGATCATCGGCCAGCAGGTCGAGATTTGTTCGAGCACCGACTTGGGTGTGGCGTTGTTCATTGGGACATTCTCGACCGGGAGGTCGTCGAATCAAGAAAAGGCTGACAAAAAGATGAAGGACAAAAAATGAAGAGACACGGATCATCTCGGAGTCTGCATCTTTTTGTCCTCCATTTTTTGTCAGCTTTTTGCCCCGGCGAACTAAGGCAAGCTCCCAACGGCTGATTGACTAACCCCCAACTCATCGTCGTGGCGCAAAATTAGTCCGACACCAGATTCCAGACCTGAAGAGAGCCGCGACGTTTTGACTGCTCACCACCACAGGTCGCGATCCTGCGGCCATCGGGTGAGATGACCAAATTCGCCGTCCCCATCTTGGTGGATTGTTGAAAGTGTCCCAAGAGCGTGTCGCGGTCAGCGTCATAGACGCGAATGACGCCATCCCACTCGCCGTTGACGAACGCGATGCCGTGCGGAGTGACCGCGAGCGACCGGACGTTCTTCCCTGTGCTGGAGGTTAGCGAGCGAATTTCAGATTCCGGTTTTCCAAAGTCCCACACGAACAAGCCCTCGATACCGTGTGCTCCGAAGACCAGCCGCTCTTGGCCGGGAACAAACGCGACGCTCATCAATTCGTCAGCCTGCTCTTTTCGAGCGGTTCTGAGTTTGCCGTTGCTCGCGTCCCAAACGGCAACCGTCTTAGACCAGCTTGTGGCCGCGAGCCAGCGACTGTCTGCTGAGAACGCCACACAATGCACCATGTAGCTGGGTATCGCATTCCGTTCGTCGGAGGTCGCGACTTCAGCAATCCGCCGGCCTCCCTGAGCGTCGAGTTCAAACAGCTCGACCGAATTGGATGTGCCGACCGCCAAGCGCTGACCGTTCGGGCTGATGGCCAGCGACATGATCGAGAATTGCAGTTCGGCGAGTGGGATGGGAGGCTGTTCGGCATCGAGCTTCCACAACCAGACGAGACGATCGTCTCCTCCGGCTGCCAGCCAGCGCCGACTCGCCGCGACAGCATGCACGTCTTTCGCTTTTGTCTGGAACTCACGCATGACCTTCCGATCCGCGAGGCTTCATTGCCGCACGCCGCCGTCTCGCGAACCGGTGAAGAGCGACTTCTCGTCCCACGAAAACGCCACGCCGCGAACTTCGGACTCGATACCGGGAAAATCCGCGAGCAGCTCCAGCGAGCTTGCACGCGGGACCGCTGCGGCGGACGGCTCGTCGTGAGTCATCTTCGTATCGTCGTGCGCCGAGCCACGATTCCTTGACCAACTCCATAAGCTCACGCTGGCGGCCAGCAACAACAAACCGGTGACTGACAGCACCACGGCTCGGCGTTTCTTGGCGACCTCTTGCAAGCTCGGCAGACTGCTCGTCGAAGCCAACGTGCCGAGCGATTCAACAATGACTGTCTGCTCGCCGTCACCAGCAACCGCGTGCGCCACATTGTCGAGAATTGTTCTGGGAGACGCGGCAGGCACCAGTTCCGATTGCGGAACATTCGCGAGCAAGTCGCTCAGCGCCGCCAGCATCTCCTTCGCCGACGCGAATCGCTCGACGCGGCTCTTCGCCAGTGCTTTCATCACGATCGCCGAACACTCGACAGGCAAATCCGCTCGCAGCGAACGCGGATCGGGAACAGGCTTGGAACAATGCGCGAACATCACCTGCATCGGCTGCGGGTCAGGATAGGGCGGCTGACCGGTGAGCAGTGTGAAGTACGTTGCGCCCAACGAATACAAATCGCTGCGAGCATCGGCGGGTTCACCACGACACTGTTCGGGACTCATGTAATGCGGCGTTCCCAGAATCGTCCCGGACTGAGTCAGTGATTCCTTCGCGGTCTGCGAATCGTCAGCCGCCTTGGCCAACCCGAAATCCGCCAACTTCACCAATCCTTCGTTGGTTCGCATGATGTTCGAGGGCTTGATGTCACGATGCACGAGTCCCGCAGCATGGGCCGCGACCAAGCCACGACAGGCATCGGCAATCAGTCGCGTGGCCTCAACCCACGTCAGCACACCTTGCGCCAGCAGTTCCGCCGCCGTGTGGCCGTTAATCAACTCCATCACGAGAAAACACAGCCCGCGCTGCATGATCGACGTCATGCACCGCCACGACATTCGGATGATTCAATCGCGCCGCAACACGAGCCTCTCGCAAGAACCGCTTCACGGCATCAGCATCCGAGGCCATTGCTTTGGGCAACACTTTGATCGCGACATCACGCCGTAATCGCGTGTCCGTCGCCAGATACACAATGCCCATCCCGCCTTGTCCCAGCCGGGATTTCAACAGGTATTTGCCCAATTTCTTGTCGTCGTCGCTCGCCATGCGCGTGGTATGCCCCAAACACCAGTCAGCGGCGAAGCGTGTTGGCTGAATCAGAAATCGCGAAGGGGGCGGGAGTCTTTTTCAGATCGACCCTCTCGAAATCACAACCTTTTGTTACGTTAATGCTGACCTGAAAAAGACTCCCGGCCCCCGTTGCCCACACGAATGCACGAATGGCGGAGAGCCGGGACTAAAAATGACGACTCTCCTTGATCGGGGATGCTTCCATGACTCTACGGATTTTCTTCACCGTTGTTTTTTTGGCCGTGCTGGCTGTGCCGAAGCACGTTCAGGCACAGCCGAAGGATTCTCCCAACAAGACGACTTCCTTAGACATCGATCCGGATGCTGACGATTCCAAACCTCGGCTGAACGTCCCGACGAAGACGCTTGGCGGACTCGAATTTTGGGGCGATGTCGTGCATTTTCACGAGTGGCGGATTCAACAAAACGTCGTGACCAAGCATTACCGGCTGATCGACGGCAACGACACACGGCGTGCCTGGGGCACGCGCGAGCAATGCCAGGCGGCGTTGGATGAGATCAAACGCGAACAAAAACTGCAGCGGATGACCGGCAACGGCGTGATGTTGATTCACGGCATCACGCGATCATCCAAATCGATGTCCGCGTTTCGTGAACCGCTGCGGAAAGCGGGCTTTCACGTTTTCCCGTTCGACTATCCCAGCACGCGCGTCGAGATCCCAGAATCGGCGGACTATCTCAGGCAAGTGATCGACTCGTTGGAAGGGATCGAGACATTGCACATCGTCGCCCACAGCATGGGGGGGCTCGTGACGCGGGCCTACATGAGCCAGCAATCCGATCCCCGCATCAAACGCTTTGTGATGATCGGCTCACCGAATTCAGGAGCAGAATTGGCTGACATCATGAGTGACAAAGCCAACTTCGTTTTCAAGCCGCTGCTTGGCCCGGCTGGCCAACAACTGGTGACAGATTCCGGCGGCCTGATTGCTCGGCTGCCGACGCCGACCTGCGACTTCGCCGTCATCGCCGGTGGTCGAGGCGGCAAGGGCTTCAACCCGCTCATTCCCGGTGACGATGACGGAATTGTCAGCGTCTCCAGCACACGACTTCCCGGAGCGTCCGACTTCTTACAAGTCGGTTCGGTCCATTTGCGATTGCTCAAATCCCCAGAGGCAATCAGCTCAGCGATTCGATTTCTCGAAACGGGCAAGCTTCGCGCAGAAGGTGATCCGCAGCCGATTCCGCGCGACAAATAACCTTACTTCATGAAGAAGTCGGACGGTCCTTTGCACGTGTAATACGGATACACGACGACGCCGGCCGGTTGGTTCTCCGCCGGATAGGACAGATTCTTGGGCTGCTTGTAATCAAACGTGTGATGGTGCTTTGGCACCCAGAAATTATCCGGAGCACATTGCGGACACTGAGCCCCGTTGGGATGGCAATGGTTCGGCGGACAAGACATCCCCTCCATGCCAGCAGGTCCGTCGTAGTACATCGGCCCTGGTGTCGGCCCGGCAAACTGAGCCGGCATCGGCTGACCACTCGGAGCGGGATTCTGCCCGCGAACGATCGGACGGCTGCTTTGACAACCCACTATTGCGGAAACCAACCCCAGAACCATCACGCTTTGGACGAATCTCGACTTCATGTCATGCCTCCCTGTGGCAACTCGGCTTTGTGGCTCAACGAAGCATTTATCGGCCAGCCTTGTCGGCAGAATTCGGAGATTCAGCATTCCCGGCAAACTCAGCCCAATCCACAGATTTCCTCGATCTTGCAGCACTTCCCCAGTCCAGATAGAGTCCGGCCGACTTCGTCGCCACCCAACCGTTGCCGCATAAATGGCCGCAACAGCCGTCAGGTAGAAGGTTTGCCGCTTGGTGGTGGGCTCTGATTTCCCCGCTAATTAAGGATGGATTCGATATGTTCGTTGCCGCTTCGACTCGCTGCTTTTCTGACAAAGGGTTCGCCGAAGCCTGTCATCTGCTGACGGATCTGGAATACGACAAAGTGGAACTCTGGTTCGATGACAACAGCCAACACCTCCGTCCGACCGACGCGCTGGCCAACATTGAAGGTTTCTACGGGCAGTACCGCGAAGTCACCCGATTAACCCCCGTGGCCTTTACGCTGGAGCACGACGTCCCAGCCAATGTGCTGCACGAAATGTGCAAGCTCGCGAAGTTGATGCGTGTCGCCCAGATCACCGTTCCCGCGTCACCGCTGGGGACGCCGTTCAACGAAGAGATTGACCGCTTGCGGAACTTTGTTCGCTTGGGCAATCAGGAAACGATTCGCCTTTCGATCAAGACGAAGATTGGCACTTTGACGGAAGATCCTCGGACTGCCGTCGAGCTTTGTCAGTCGGTCAAGGGCTTGGGGCTGACGCTCGATCCGAGTTACTACCTCTGCGGGCCGCACAACGCTCGCGGGATCGACACGCTCACGCCGCACGTCTACCACGTGCAACTGCGAGACAGCTTGCCGACTCAGCTTCAGGTACAAGTGGGGTTGGGTGAAGTCGATTACACCCGCTTGATCGCGCAACTGCGAAAAGAGAACTACGACCGAGTCCTCTCGGTGGAACTCTTGCCGGAGCTCTATGACGCCGACATCAACCGTTTGCTGGAGATGCGGAAGCTCCGCATGCTTTTGGAAACGTTGTTGTAGAGATCGCTGAAGAATGGGATCGCAATAACTTCCCGATGCATGGGGATGGAAACTAGCACGACGCGCAAGCGAGTGGTCATCGCAGGAACCGCTCGCTTGCGCGTCGTGCTAACGTTGACATCGGGAAGTTATTGCGTTCCCGTTCCGGAGTCGCCCTCGAGTAGCAGGCGAAGATATGACCGGCGTTCGGACTTGCCGAGCCGCAGTTCGCGCGACAGGTCGAACAGACATTCGCGAGCTGCGTCGCGGCCCGCTTCATCGGCGATGGTTTCGAGTTCGACGTACCAGCCGAGTCCACGGACTTCGTCCAGCACGATCTCGACCTCACGGCCTTGTCGCGAAAGGTGAAACGGCGTGCGACGCTTCACAACCTCGCCCACGGGACGAAAGCCGAGCGACGTCATCATGTCGAGCAATTGAGCTGCCGCCACGGAACCCGAAGCAGCAGCCACTTCGATTTCGCGGCGGGTCTTCGTTTCGGTATCCAGCACCGGACCTTTGTAGGTCAAGTAGTTTTGCTCGCCGACGTGCCGCAGGCGAAAGACTTCGTCGGTCACTACGAAATCTCGCGACGGATGAGCGAGATACACGTCGCGTTGATCGAGAGTCGTTTGTGCGATCGCTCCAGCTTGAGCGACCCGCTCACGCAATGAATCAACTTCAGCCAGAGACGGCAGCGGGAATTTCATTTCGACTTCGTAGCTCATGACGCTTCGCAGTTCTCTTTGCTGGCGGCAGCGGACTGTGCGGCGGCAAGCTCTTGCGCGAGCAACTCCAGGTATTCCCAGGTGAATAAGCCCGTGTCGTGCCGGTCATTCCAGACAATCTTCAAAGCGTAGTTGCCCGAAAATCGCACGTCAGTCGGAGTGATCGCGATCGGAACGTCGGGAATATCGACGACTCGAATGCCCGTGAATTCATCGACGCAACTCGCACACGGACAACGGCCGCGCAGGTATCGGTATGGCAAACGATATGTGGCGTGAGGCCATTGAAGCTCAAGAAAGCCCTCTTGCTGTCGGGCTTTGATACTGGTCGGGGGCGTGGCCATGCGGAAGGATTCTTTGCGAAGAGAAACTGGTGAGGGGAATCAGGGCTAATCGAGCCCTTTGTGTTTGATCTTTTCCCAGTAGGAGTCGAAAGCTTTGGAATTGAATTTCGGATCGTTGTCGGAATCGTGGCACGTCACGCAATGATTCTTTTTGGCCTCGTCGAGCGTCAGGCGGACTTCCTTTTTCGCCGCCTCATTGTCACCAGCATCAATGAGCTGGATGTGCTTGCTGCCTGGGCCGTGGCAATTTTCGCAGCCGTTGTGCAACAGTAGCGGAGACTTCTGTTTGCTCTCGAAACCACTGGCGTATCGCAAGACGTCCTGAGCGTGCCAGCCGGTGACGTGGCACGAGAGGCATTCGGGATCGTGAATGCGGGAGACCCAGCGATCTTTCAATTCGGGACGTCCCTTGATCAAGCTGTCGTAAGCATGCGCGTGGTCTGATTTTTCCCAGACGGAGAACGCTTTTGTGTGACAAACGGCACAGGCTTTCGAGCCAACGAACTTTGATCCGCTGGAGTGCTTGATCGGTGGCTCAAGCTCCGCCAACTGCGAGTCCTTCAGCAAGTCCTGATAGACCCGCATGTGCTCGATCATCTTTGGGGAATCTTGGAAGCCCTCGGGAGTCAGCTTGACCAACTCAAACTTCAAGCGGTCCTGCTTGTCTTCTGGAAAGAAGCCGACCACGCCAGTGAACTTGCCCTTTTGGCCAACTTGAACCAAGAGTGTCTGGCCCACTTTCTGTGGATTATTGAACTCTGGATCTTCAGCGCCACCTGTGGAGAGCACGACGGCGAACTGCGGGAACTTGGTCGCGAGTGCTTTCCCTTCGGCGAGTGTTCCGTGGGACAACAAGACGAGCAGGTTCGGTTGCTGTGCTTCCAGATCTTTCAACACAACGGGCAAAGCGGCCGCCGGATCATCGATCGTGATATCGACGTTCGCACCTTCCGGTGCAACTTCTTTGCGAAAGCTAGCCCCGATCACAGACGTGATGCCGACCTTGATTGTTCCAATCGTCAACATCCTTGATCGCAGCGGCGTGCCAATCTCCGGCGATCCGAACAGCGTCACGTTGGCCGAAACGAACGCCAGACTTTCGAGCGGTTTCTTGTCGTCAGGCTGATGGAACGCTAGCAAATCGGCCGCTCCCAGTTTCAATTCTTCGGGGCCGAGATTGAGCACGCTGTACCGCATGTCTTTCATCGCGGCGAGCATCGTTTGAAATTTCAACTTCGACTGAGTTCGACTGCGATTGACGGTTCCGCCGACATCAAGACTCGTCAGCGGCCAGCCTTTCGATTGCAGTTGCTTCACCAAATCATGCCGTCTCGCAAAACCGCCCGATTGATGTTCAGCACAGCCACACGGCTCGATGAAGCCATGTTGCTCGCCCGATAAGACCAACACTGCCGCCGGCTTTTTCCAACCATCGAACAACGGCTTAGCGACGGATTTTGGCTGAGCGTTTCCCTGAGAAGACTGACTTGCCGCAGACGAAGAGGTCTGTTTCTGGTCTGCGGCGACCGTTCGATCTTCTGCGGAAGCCGACGCCGCTGGCTCATGGCCGCAACCGCTCACACAACTCACCAACAGTCCCAAAAAGCTGGTGACGAATCCCAATCGGGCGCGGTCCATCATGCGATCCCTTGTTCCACCTGCCCCACATCGGTTCAAGCACTCGCGCGGAGCTATGTCGTTATCGCCGAAGGCGATGTTTTTGTGACGAGATTCTACGTAGCCGTCATCGCTCCGCGTGACGAGCCGGTCACTTCACAGAGCGTTGAGAAGCATTCGGCTCGTCACGCAGAGCGTGACGGCTACGTTCCTGCGGCTCCGCCGCGCTATTCTTTATGCGACGCCATTTCAATTTCTAATTTGATCTCTTTGGCTTCTGGATGATTGGTGATGAATTTGATCGTGCCGCGATTCATCGCGCCCAACGAAATGGTCGAATTTCCGCCGGGAACCTCCAGAAACAGGTCATATTTTTCCCGTCCAGCCGCTTGGAACTTCGTGTCTTTGACCAGTTCGTATTTCAGCACCGGTGGGTCAATGGTGGCCGACTCGATTTTGAATTCCTGATCTGACTTTTTCACAAAGACCATCAGGCGGACTTTCTTTCCTTGAGCGGCGGGAAATCGTCCCCAATTCAACAGCGATTCCTGCGCTGACCAGGAGACTCCGGCGGTGGGCAGAATCTGGATCGGTCCAGAACGGTATCCGTGGATCGCCACACGCATCTCCGGCATTTGTTCGACATTGGTACGAATGGTGAGCGACTCGTGAAACGTGCCAATGGGGAACCCCGGAAGAAAAATCACTTCGATTTCATAACCGAACTTCGCATCGGGAGTCTTGCCTTCGAGGCTACTTGGCTCTTGAACGTGAACTTTTTCATGGTCGTGATCTTTGTGGGGATCGGCCGGGGTTCCACTGTTGGGTTTTGCGACATTTGCACTGCTCTTGGCCGCTTCGATCATGTGCTTCCGCCGCTCCGCTTCAGCCGGGTCAGGGAGTGTGAGTTCTGTGATTTCTGCTGCGGTCAATTGCCGCGATTTGACTTCCATCAGGTTGGGCATCGAAGGTTCCAACATGGTGAGTTCAAAGGAGTCCAGGACCTCGGAATGAATCGTCATTTTCGTTTTCGTCGGCTGCCCCTCGACCAGCGCGCCGAGCAGGATCTCCGGCCCCGGTTTCAAGACGAGGCGACGTCCGACTAAACCCTCGACTCGAAACGTCAACGTTTGTTTTTTTGGATCATTCGTCCGGACTGTGGCATGGTGTTGAAACAGGGTATTCGGATTTTTGATGCCCCATTTCAGAGTGATGGTGGTCTCTTCTCCCGGCTTCAGGCCATTCTGGCCGAGCGTTCCGATCGTGCATTGGCACGAATGGTCCTCTTTTCGAGCCACCATCTCCAGCGGTGCTTGCCCTTCATTCCGAATCGTGAAGGTGTGCTCACCTTCTTGATGTTGTTCCATTGTTCCAAAGTTATGAATCAGAGATCCGACCGTGACGGCTTTGGGGAACGGTCCGGTTTTGGCCGGTTGCGGAATGTCATCGGCCGGTTGTTGCCGGGCTACTTCCGTAGAGACCATGCTTTGCTGACGAAAGTACGTGAGCAATCCTCCCGCGACAACGCACAAAAAAATGCTCAAAAAGAGAACGCGAAATTTCATGGTTTCACCGTGATAGAACTCGTGATCAATGACAACAAACCGTGGAACAAATCAACGAACGAGAGATGGCTTCACCCGTCAGAATGGCGGGCATTGTGATGGCCGCATTCACAAGGGTCAATTCGCGCCGGCATCGCTGGCATTGGGCGGGGCCGCTGACTGCAATCGCTCCATGCGTTCGCGCGTGGCCGCATCCAGATACTTGTCGGTGTGCCCCGCGCGGCGGTTCAAGTCGTCTTGCTGCAACGCTCGGCGAGCCGCCTCTTGGGCTGCGGTGAATTGTCCCGATCCTTGTGAAGCCGCAGCCCATTGCGAAAGCAGGACGGCGTGATGCGGATACCGTTCGACAGCCGAGCCCAATGCCTCCGCCGCTCGTTGAGCGTCTTGAGGATCGCGAGTTTGCTCGAATCGCGTCAGCCAGAATTCGCCCAGTCGCCGGTAAGGACGCGGTGAGAACGGCAGCCGATCGACAACCAATTGCCAGTGCCGCGCCGCCGCGTCGATGTCCACCACCCGTTGCGATTGGTTCGCACGCTGAGTGGCTAACTCTGCTTGCCGTTCGAGCGGTTCCAACGCAAACCGATCCGCAACGGCAGCATCCGCAAAATGTGCGGAGGCAGCGTCGAAATTCCGGCGTTCGAGCCACGAGTTGTCCCCCAAATCCAATGCCGTTCGGCAGGTTAATTCGGGCATCGTGCCACTCATTAAACAGAGCCCCGACAAAAACACGGTCCCTCCCGTGATCGCCAACCAAACCGGCTCGGACTTTACGCCGCTCGCTCCCGATTCGCTGGAGGAAGTTTCGCGATCGTGATCTTCCTCTTTGCCAGCCGCAGACATCGCCGCTCGCGAAACCCAGACCAGCAGCAACAGTTGAGTGATCGCCGGCATCGCGATCCCACCCGCTCCCAACAAATGGACCAGCAACGCCACGTTGGCCGCTTCCAAAGACCTCGCCAAACCAAACGCATTGGCCGACGCAGATGTCCGAGGCTCGGAAAATCGCCGCTCCCAGACAACCACGCAAAACCACATCGACCACCAAATGCCACCGAGCCACCACAATCGTTCGTCCGCGCCATGCCCCAGAACATCCAGCCCGATCGCCGCCACGGGAAATGCAATCCCCGCGCCCCACACCGCTGACGAGGTCCAATAACAATCCGAACTCGCGCCTGATGCGTCCGCAACAGTTTGACCATCGCCTTCGCGCAGCCGCTGCGTCCACGAGCGGATCATCAACACAACACACGCCAGCAGCCCGATCAGTCCCAACAATCCGGCATTCGCCCAGACATCCAAAATGAAGTTGTGCGGATCGGCAATTTCCTCGCTCGATTCGGGCAGCTTGTGCCGGAAGTAGTAGTCTCGAAAGTTCGCGGGACCGGTTCCTAACCACGGGTGCTCACGGATCGTGGCCCAAGTCCCCTGCCAGTATTCCAACCGGTAGCGCAATGACTTCGGAGCTTGCGACATCACGGCCATGTCCATTCCACCGCTGAGCGCCGCCGCCGCGATACCGACACCAACGATGACCGCGCCGATCAACAGCCACCGTCCAATGGCCAACTTTGAGATCCGCTCACTCCGTCGGTGCCACAACCAGCGACCTCCCCACCAACACGCCCCCGCGATCAAGCCGCAGAACGCTGTCCGACTCTTCGTCAGCACTAAGCAGAATCCAATCACGCCAACAACCGCCCACAATCCCCACGGCCGCGCGCTTGATTGAACGCCATCCGATACAAGCCCGACGCGCAAGCGAGGGGTCAGGGACGACATTCTCTCGCTTGCGCTTCGGGCTTGTATTTGATTGGCAGTGGGAATTCCCTGTCCGCTCGCAATGCACCCAAACGCAATCAACAACATCACCGCCAACAATCCTGCAAACGAATTCGCCAACGCAAATAATCCGATCGGCTCACTGCTGGCCTTCAAGCGATTATCCCACATCGCCCGCGCGGAGGCTTCCAGCGGAATCCCTTGCCGCGCCATCTCGTTCTGCAACTGCATCAGCCGACGTTCTTCGGACGCCGTCCGGAATCGCGTTTGCCCCTCTGCTTTTGAGGTTGTCAGTTCGGTCACTTCGTCTAGGAGTCGGTCATACTCACGAACCATCTGGGGATATCCGATGTAATGCTGATACATCCCATATCCCGCCAACACCGCGACTGTGAGCGACACACCCAAACAGACTTCGCGCACCACGCGAGCCGACTTCAATTCTTGCCGGATGAGCCACAGCAGAACTCCCGTGCCGACCCATTCCCAGGCAAGGTTGATTGCCCCTCGTTGATTGCCGATCGTGAAGACTACTCCCAACGCGGAAATGATCTGACCGCCTACCAGCAAACCGATCGCCGCATCAACCACATCAAACCGAGCTGGCCGTTCTTCGACTCGCCAGTTCCAAGCCGCACGCCCAACGGCGGTGAACAACACCAACTGGACGATCCACAGCGTCAGCCCTTCGGCCGCCCCCTCCGTTGGCATGAGCCAACGAGCAACGAGCAGCGCGATGAGCCAAGCGAAGAAGACCGGCCGTGAAAAATTGGCAGGCGAGCGGGGCGGCGTCAGCCC
>JANNDA010001324.1:0-2287 GCA_031387195.1 Planctomyces sp.
CAAACCTGAACCGAATCAATTCAAGGTCATGCTGCCGATTGTGGAGGTTCCGGACTTGGAATCTGAAACAGAATCGAAATGACGGACATGAATGAAACTCCTGCTGTCACCGAACTGACCGATGTCGTCCGTCAATGCGACGAAGTGCTCGCTCATGCCTGGATGGTCCGAACCTTCATCAAGCACAGCGAAGAGATCGACGAATACACCGAATTGATGGGCATTGTGCGGGCGGTTTTCGACATTGCGCGTGCGTTGGAAACGCGGCTCGCTGATCCAGTCGGTTACCTCCGAATGCTCAATAAAAAGCTGAGCAAACTTCGTCAGGCCGTCGAGCAGTTTTCGATAGACGCACCCCAAGCCTCGACGCACACGAACTTTCAGCAGGCGGTGAAATCCATGAATGTCTGCCTGCGAGAACTTCAGGTGTTATCGGCCCACGGCCAGAAATTGCTCGCCGCGTTACCTCCAGCGACAGCCAGTGCTGCGGCAGCGAGTACTGATGACACAGACGATTCGCACGAGTCATCACCGGGCTGAATCGCCAACATGATTCTCGCTCCACCGTGAAAAGTCAGCGTGAGCTTGAATGATCGGCATGCGTTTGCGAGGAGGGACAAGCTGGAAGCTTATCCCACGAGGGAGAAGCCGCGTTCGCTTGTCATCCTCGCTGCGGACAGTCACGCTACTTCCCGCTTTGGCGAACTCTAATGCCGCTGAAGTGTTGGAATCACAGACTTCATTTGAAAGGAACCACGATGAGACTTGTTGCTGGATTGCTCGGATTGGCGCTCGTCGGAATGACGGCGTTTGAGTCTGCTGCGGCGGAGGCTCCGAAAGGGATCACCAACCTGCCGCTGATCTTCTCGGACGACTTTGAGTCGGGAACCGCCGAGCATTGGGCGGCGACCGATCCCGCCGCGTGGAAGATCGCCAAGACGGAGAAGGGAACCGTCTATAGCCAGTTCGCAAAGAGCGATACCAAGACGCCGGTGCGTTCGCCGTTCAATCGCTCGATGATCAAAGATGTCACCGTCAGCGATTTCGTGCTGGACGTGAAACTGCAATCGACGATCAAGGATTACGGCCATCGCGACATGTGCCTGTTCTTCGGCTATCAAGATGCCGCTCATCTTTACTACGTGCATCTCGGCAAACAGACCGACGATCACGCCAACCAGATCTTCATCGTCAACAGTGCGGATCGAAAGAAGATCTCCACCAAGACGAGTACTGGCACAAATTGGACTGACGAATGGCATCACGTTCGGCTGGTTCGCGACGTGAAGAGCGGTTCGATCAAAGTCTACTTCGACAACATGAACGAACCGGTCATGGAAGCGACCGACTCGACGTTCGCGTGGGGACAGGTTGGCGTCGGCTCATTCGATGACACGGGTAATTTCGACAACGTCTTCCTGTTCGGCACGAAGGTCGAGCCCAAAGAAGTCGCCGTTGTGGATCAGCAGGTTCAGCCCGTCGGCAAGAAGGCCGCTCCGGACAACACGCCGCCCGAAGGCTTCACCGCGCTCTTCAACGGCAAAGACCTGACCGGCTGGCAGGGGCTCGTCAAGAACATCAAAGAACGAAAGTCGATGACTGCCGAACAAATCGCGGCCGAGCAAGTCAAAGCCGACGAGAGCGCGAAGGCTCACTGGCGCGCCGAGAACGGAGTGCTCCTCTTCGACGGCAAAGGCCAGAGTCTCTGCTCGGTCAAGGACTATGCCGACTTTGAACTCTACTGTGATTGGAAGATCGAACCGAAAGGGGACAGCGGCATCTACGTTCGTGGCACGCCCCAAATCCAAATCTGGGATCCCAGCGACGAAGCTCAACTAAAGAATGGAGCCGACAAAGGCTCGGGCAGTTTGTGGAACAACGCCAAGAACCCGCGCTTCCCGGACGTGAAGGCCGACAACCCGATCGGTCAGTGGAACACGTTCTTCATCCGCATGGTTGGCGACAAAGTCACGATCACGCTCAACGGCAAGACTGTCGTCAACAACGTCACGCTGGAAAACTACTGGGAGAAGGACAAGCCGTGTTATGAGGCCGGCCCGATTGAGCTGCAAAACCACGGCAATACGCTGTACTTCAAGAACATCTATGTGCGCGAGTTACCGAAGAAGTAGCGGTCGCAGAGCAAACACAGGCGAGACGCCTGTGCTACGAAATCAAAAAAGGCCCGGCTTCCCCTCAGAAGCCGGGCCTTCCTCATCAGGTTTGCGTCAGCAAATGGAACGGCTCGCTGACGCACACCCTCTCATCGCAGAGTTCGATTCTCGGA
>JANNDA010000388.1:0-16365 GCA_031387195.1 Planctomyces sp.
GCCCCAAAGACAGCGTGCCCGGATGCTGAGAACACATTTCTTCGGGGCTGTATCCGTGCGCGAGATACTCACCGGCAACTTCAATCACTTTGATGTTCGTTCTTTCGATCCAAGCAACGCCGCGATCGTCGAGCCAGATGCAGGAAGAAAGTGTTGTGGGCATAAAAGTGCTCCTTGACGTCGGGTGCGAGTGCGATAAGGGGCAGCTTACTCCCGTGTGATGAACTCGTCCAAATTCAACAGTACGCGGGCGAGAGCGGTCCAGGCGGATTTGGGGGCGTCTTTGTCGTTCGGGTTCGCGGCGAAGGCGGTTCGCTGGCGGTTCAGAAAGTCGCGGAGCCGGTGCAGTTCGGCCTCGCTAGGTGGGCGTGAAAAGCACATTTCGATCGCCTGCCAAATGCGGGCGTCGTCGCTGTCGGAAACGGACGGTGGCGGAGTCGGGGGCAGCGGGCCGGTGGACATGATGCGGTCGGCGAGGCCGATGGCGAACTCGTGGAAGGAGCGGTCGTTCGCGAGCGTCAGCGCCTGCAACGGGGTGTTCGAGCGATTGCGGCGGGTGCAGGTTCCGTTCGCGTCGGGGGCGTCGAAAGTCGGCAGCATCGGGTACGGGCTGGTTCGCCAGAAGTAGGTATACATGCCGCGGCGGAAGCGCTCCGGGCCGGTGCTTTCAGGCCACGCTTTCTTCTGTTGCGTGACGATGTAGATCCCCTCCGGTTGCGGCGGATGCACGCCGGGGCCACCGAGTTGTCGGGTCAGCAATCCGCTCGCCGAGAGACAGACGTCGCGAATCAATTCCGCTTCGAGCCGAATCCGCGATTGTCGCCCCAGCAGCTTGTTGCTCGGATCGCGTTCGCGCAGCTCCGGTCGAACGTGCGACGCTTGGCGGTACGTAGCCGAGGTGACGATCAAGCGATGCAAGCGTTTGAGGATGTACTTCGTAGAACGGTTTCCCAAACCGTTCTCTTCGTTGCTGGCGGTCGCTGGTTCGGACGGATTGGAAATCCATCCTACGAATTCGCTCGCCAGCCAATCGAGCAACTCCGGGTGCGACGGTGGATCACCTTGCGTGCCGAAGTCGTTTTCGGTTGGAACGAGGCCGGTGCCGAAGAATGTCTGCCACGCACGGTTGACGGTGACTCGTGCAGTCAGCGGGTTGTCGTTTGAGACGAGCCATTTGGCGAAGTCGAGCCGAGCGGTGGCGGTTGTCGTGTTTGTAGGTTGGGCACTCTTGCCCGACTCAGCGGGAATCGAATCAGATACATGACGGGCAAGAGTGCCCGTCCTACTTTCCAACACGGCTGGTACACCCGGTTCGACGGGAGCACCTTTGCGGAGGAAGTCGCCGCGAATGTGGATGTGAGTCTCACGCGGCTTGGCCGTTGTGCGAAGGACGAGCGTCGTCGGGATCGCTTTGTTGAGTGCGTCGAGTTGTTTCTTCAAACCATCCAGTCGATCGGCGAGCGGCTTGCGGCGCGGGTCGGTGTTTTTGAAAGCGGTTTCGAGTTGTGCGATCTGCGGCTTTGTTCGCTTGCCGGTCGGCGTGGCGATGATCTTGCGGATGCTCGCGGGGACGGAGAGTACATCGGCAGACGCACCGCTGATCGAGATGCGGAAGCAGCCGACGAGATAGTTCGGAACCGAGTGCAACTGGTGCATCTTGACGGTCAGCTTCATACCGGGCTTGGCGTTGATCGGCTCTTTCGGAAAGAAGACCGCTTCGCGCGGGACGTTGAGCATCTCAGCCGAGTTCGGCTTCACGTTGATCGCCCAGCCGGTCTTGGGCTTGCCGTCGATTGCGTCGGAGACCGGATAGCCTTCCTGCGAGTGATCCGCGATTGCGCGGACCAACTCCAGGCGAGCGGGGTCATCAACGAAGATCTCAAACTCGCTGAGCACGAAGTTCCCATCCGCTCGGCCGGGGCCCATCATCGGCAGGCTCGCGTGGTTGAGCGTTTCCAAACGGATCGCCGTGATCGTCGATGAGTTGCTCAAGGCTTCGGCGGGTAACTCGAACGTGATGGTGTAGACGTCGTTCGCAGGAGTGCTGAAATCGACCAACAACGTCGTGCCGTCGATCTTGGTCAGCGTGGCTCCCTTGTCGGTCTTCCAAACGGTCGGGTCGAGGATCGTCCAGCCACCTGCCGACTGTGCTGTGACGCTGCGTTCCCATTCGGGCAAGCCTTTGAGCAAGTCCGTATCAAATTCTTTTAACGGCTTCTCGGCACTGGCGACTTCGGCATCCAGACGTTTTTGCTCGACGAGTTGATCGGGTGACGGTACGGGGATACTCGGTTCGTCGCACTGATTGAAGACGGCAAAGACCTGATAGAAATCTCGCTGCGAAATCGGATCGTACTTGTGAGCGTGACACTGAGCACAACCGATCGTCAGTCCGAGCCACGCGGCTCCGGTGGTGCTCACGCGATCGACGATCGCTTCGACACGGAACTGCTCTTGATCGGTCCCCCCTTCTTCGTTGACCAGCGTGTTGCGATGAAAGCCGGTGGCCACGAGTTGTTCGGTCGAGGCATTCGGCAGCAAGTCACCGGCGAGTTGTTCGATTGTGAATTGATCAAATGGCATGTCGGCGTTCAGCGCGTTGATGACCCATTCCCGGTACTTCCAAATCTGCCGAGCCGAATCAATCGTAAAGCCGTTCGAGTCGGCATACCGAGCGATATCCAACCACTGCCGTCCGAACCGCTCGCCATAGTGCGGTGACGCCAGCAACCGGTCCACGAGTCGTTCGTACGCAGCGGGCTGTTCGTCGCGGACGAACGCCTCGACTTCAGCGGGACTGGGTAACAACCCCAGCAAATCGAGACTCACGCGACGAATCAACGTGCCTCGGTCGGCTGCGGGTGAGGGAGCGAGTCCTTCGCGGTCCAGTCGTTGGAGAATGAAGGCGTCGATCGGATTCTGAATCTCATATTTGAGATTTGAAATCACCGGTACCGCCGGTCGCTTGATCGCTTGAAGCGACCAATGATTGCTCTTTGTCTGCTCGCCCTGCACTGGAGAATCCGACTTCGGGACTTTGGCACCCGCGTCGATCCACTTCTTGATGAGCTCAATCTGCTCAGCAGGCAGACGCGGCTTTTCATACGGCATCGCCGTGACTTCGCCCTTCCCGATCAATGCCTGGAACAGCAAGCTCTTGTCGCTCTTGCCAGGCACGATTGCCGCACCGCGATCTCCACCTTTGATCGCCGCAGCGGGATTGTCGAGCCGATAGCCCGACTCATCCTTATCTCCCTTGTGACATTCCACGCAGTGCTTGGCGAAGATCGGTTTGATCTGCGTTTCGTAGTCGATGCCGTCAACCGGCTTGTCATCCGCGGCATTCGCCGGAGCCCCATCCAATCCGCGCGACCTTGTACTGCCGCCGAATTCACAGCTCGAGATCCACCAAGCAAGCGGCATCAGCACGATCAGTTTGAGCCAGCACGATTTCATGGGCTGTTTCCCTGGAGTGCTGCGGCTCGACGCAGCACTCCAACATTTGAAATAACGACCTTCAATGTTCAACAAGCGCAGCCACAAAAGTTAGCTGATGCCCACAACTTCGAAGCCTTTGCGATACGGCTTCGAGACATAAGCCCCCGCCTTCGACGAATTCTTCGCCTTCAATGTGACGGCGTCCCATTCGATTTTCTCGCCGCTGCGGAAGGCCACAATGCCGAGCAGGATCGTCTCCGTCAGTGCGCCCGAGTAATCGAAGTTGCAGGTTGTGGGCGAACCGGTCTTGCAGGCTTGAGTCCACTCACGCCAGTGACCGATCGAGTCGGCGATCGTCTTCGGTGGCGGAGTGAATCCAGTGAATTTGTCTTGAGGCAACAAGACATAGCGGCCGTAGTCGGCGGCCAGCATCCCCTTGTCGCCGACGAACAGCACGCCGAGTCCCCATTCGCTCAACGATTTGCCGCCGTGATCTTTCGTGTTTTTCACCAAGTCGTGATGGGCTCCGCCGTCCGACCAATGGAACTTCACGGCCGGCTGATCACCGCGAGCCGGGAATTCGTAATCGCACTTCGTCCACTTCGGCGCTCCGTCCGGATGCAATTCCGGACCTTCGCAGACGACCGACGTCGGATAGCGCAAGCCAAGTGCCCAGAACGGCAAGTCCATGACGTGCGCGGCCATGTCGCCGAACGTGCCCGATCCGTATTCCCAAAAGCGTCGCCAGTTGGCGGGATGAATGTTGTCGCAATAATCGCGCTCTTTAGCCGGTCCGAGCCAGATGTCCCAATTGAGACTCGCGGGAACCGGCTTCTTCTCGCCGAAGCGGCCGTCAGACCAACCTTTGTTGCACCAGTTGAAGACTTCACGCACCGAGCCAATCGCGCCGCTCTGAATGACTTCGACCACGCGGCGATAGTTCCCTTCGGCATGGACCTGAGTCCCCATCTGCGTGGCGACTTTATACTTCTTCAACAACTCGGCCATGACGCGCGCTTCTTGCACGGTGTGCGTCAGCGGCTTCTCACAATAGACGTGCTTGCCCAGCGAGATCGCGATCGACGTCGGCGGAGCGTGCGTGTGATCGGCGGTCGAGACCACCACGGCATCGATCTTGTTGCTCATCTTGTCGAAGAGCTGCCGATAGTCTTCGAACTTCGCGGCTGCGGAGAATCGCTCGCTCGCTCGGCCGAGGTTGCCGCGATCGACGTCGCACAGAGCGACGATGTTTTCCTGCGTGAGCTGATCGAGGTTATGGCCCCCCTTGCCAGCGACGCCCACGATAGCCAAGTTCAACTTCTCGTTCGGCGACTTCGACTCGGCGAAGGATCGGTCGGACATTCCAACCCACCAAGCGGTGGCGGCAGAGGCGGTCCCCAGAAACTGACGTCGGCTTTGACGGTGCGACATGGCGAGCGTTCCTTGAAGAATGAATTGGGAGAGTGCAGGAGGCAGGGAAGCAAGTACCTGCAGGCTCAGCGAGCACGGCGGAATAACCAGTGTGCTGTCTTCGTGGTCCGATTTCAAACGGACAGGCGTCTGACACTGGGCAGATATTCGTGCAATCGGAACCGGATACTAGCCCGAACTGCCAACGAGCGAACGCCGAGTTGACCTCTCGCGGACGCTTCGAGCTGGCATGCCGTTCCTCACGTTTCCACTGCGCAGCACTCTGTGCTAACCCGCACAGAATTCGCACAGTTGCTCGCGACCAGAGATCCGATTACACAAAACATACATTGGTCGTGTCTGTTTTGTTTCTTGGGATTTTGGTCTGCCTTATGCGACTCTCTTTGCAAACCGATTATGCCCTGCGAACGCTGATGTATTTGGCCTCGGTGTCGAGTCGAGCAACCATCGCAGAGGTGGCGGAGTTCTTTCAGATTCCGGCACCCAACGTGGCCAAAGTGGTGAACCAGTTAGCTCGACTGGATTACGTGCGGAGCGTGCGTGGCATCGGTGGCGGCATCGAATTAGCAGCGGCAACCGATGAAATCACGGTCGGTGAAATCGTCGAAGCGTTTGAAGGAAGCATGCACTTGTTGGAGTGCGTGGGGACCGAACAGGTCTGTGTGATTCAGAGTTATTGCAAGCTACGCAACGTGCTCGCGCGGGCCGAGCAGGTGCAAGTGGATTACCTGAAGAGCGTCAAGTTAAGCGACGTGCTTCCGGTCAAGGTCACTGGTGCAAAACGTAGCCCTCTCCGTGGCTCGTCCCGCAAGATAAGGAACTCGAAATGAAGATTCACAGTGCTCGGTGGATGGCGTTGGGTGTTGTTGTGTTGTTGGCGGGTGTGACGTTGCTTCCCGGCCAAGGGACGAAGAAGAGCGCCGACGATCCGGCGGTCGAACGGACTCGCAAGCAAACGAAAATGCTCGACGATCTCTACAAAACGGCGATCGTGCTGATCACCACGCATTACGTGAAAGGCGAGGAACCGGCTGCTGCTGTCGCCGGTAAACTGTTGTGGAAGGAAATGAAGGCGAAGGGACATCACGAAGTGCGGTTGCTCGATGCAACAGGTGATCCGATCGAAGCGACCAACGTCGCCAACGACGACTTCGAGAAGAAGGCGATCAAAGAGATCCTTGCCGGTAAGGCTTTTGTCGATCAGGTCGTCGAGAAAGAAGGCAAAAGATACCTCCGCACGGCAACGATCGTCCCTGTTGTGATGGAGAAGTGTGTTTCTTGCCATCCGCACTACAAAGACGTACCGAAGGGAAAAGCGATCGGAGCGCTTTCCTACATTGTGCCGGTGGAGTAGACGTGGAGTCGAAGTCCGTAGCACAGGCGGCTCGCCTGTGATTCAATCAGTGAGTCCTCACAGACGAGCCGCCTGTGCTACGTTTTGACGCCCGCTCGAAGGAACAACTAATGCGATTCTGGATTACCGCGTTTGTCGGTGTGTTGTTGTTGTCGGCGAGCGGTTTCGCGGAGGACAAGGTCTTCAACTGGGTGCGGGTGACGGAGAAAGCTGGCTGGCAGCCGCGCGATTCACAGGGAGAACTGGTCTACAAAAATCAGTTGTGGATCTTTGGGGGATGGTTCGATTCGTTCCATGCTCCCCCGCGTGACGTGTGGAGTTCGCCGGACGGCAAGACATGGAAGCTCGTGGAGAAAGACGCTCCGTGGAAGCACAGCGACCTGCCGATGACGCTGACTTTTCAAGACAAAATGTGGTTCATGGGAGGTTGGTTCAACGGGCGACTCGAAGGACACGGAGCGAGCAACGAAGTCTGGTCATCGACCGATGGCGTGAAGTGGGAGCAAGCGACCGCCAGCGCAGGTTGGACTCCGCGCATCGCCGCCGCTGTCGTCGAATTCAAAGGTAAGATGTGGATGCTCGGCGGAACCGAGAACTACTACTTCGGCGACGACAAGAGTCTGAAGAACGATGTCTGGTCCTCCACCGACGGCAAGCAATGGACGCGAGCGACCGATAATGCCGGCTGGTCTCCACGCGCCTACCATCAAGCGGTTGTGCTCAACGGCAAGATGTATGTCTTCGGCGGCGGCAACTACGTCCCGAAATACCACGCGGTCAACGATGTGTGGTGCTCGGAAGACGGCGAGCATTGGACGCAATTGACCGAACACGCTCCGTGGTCGCCGCGACTGTGGTTCTCTTCGGTCGTTTACCGCGATCACATGTTTGTGCTCGGCGGTTGGTCGAACAACCCGTCCAAGAACTGGGGCGACGTCTGGTACTCAAAAGACGGGAAGACGTGGAAGCAACTCAAGTCCGAAGTCTCTTGGAAGGAACGTCACGAGCAATCGGCCTACGTTTTCCAAGACAAACTCTGGATCGCTGGCGGACACGCTCAACCGTTGAGCAGCGAAGTCTGGTCGCTCGAACTGCCTCGCGATTGGTCCGGAGATTAGGGACTCAAACTGAGCGGTTATTGATTTAGCCCACGGAACACACGGAAAAACATGGGAGGACCAGACATACTGGCATTTGTGATAACACGAGTTGAGATCACCACTCTGATCGTCACAACTCCTCGTCTTTTTCCGGGTCGCACGGATGGCAAGGCCGAGGCACGGATGGAATTCCCGGCCCAACAACTCTGATTCAATCGCCTTTGCTCAATCTTTCCAATTTTTGGGCTTTTCATCAGGCCAGGCTCGCGCCGCCCCGCTCGCCGATCTTATTCGTGGTCACGAGGTGCTTCATTCGATAGGCCGATCGCTTACGACGACGTTGATCAAGCAAAGTCAGAATCGCGGGCAGCGGAATCAGCGCGAGGAACACGCAACTCGCACAGCCGATCGTGAGCACGAGGCCAAACGTGTAAAGTCCACGGTGCGCGGCCAGCAGCATGCTGCCGAAACCAACCATCGTGGTCGTCGAGGTCAGCACGAGCGAATTGATGATGCTCGGCGAGATGCGGTAGCGGCGTTTGGTTTGCAAGCGATAGTCGTGAACCACATGCACGCCGCCGTCCATCCCCAAACCCAGCAGCAGCGGCAAGACGATCAGGTTGGCCGGATTCAGATCGACGTGCATCAGCCGCATCAAACCGAACATGATCGCGGCACCGCCCAACGATGGAAGCAACGCCAACATGCTGTGATAGACCGCCGTCGCATCGACCAGCCAAGTGATCGTGACGACCATTGCCAGATACAACGCCCCGAACAATTGCCAATTGATGGCGATTTCCTGCCAGTGGCACACGGCGGCGGCGATGATCAGCAGCAAGGCCGGCGGAGTCAGTACGCGCAAGGCTTCGCTGCGGCCCATCAAGTCGATTAGCAGCGTGATCCAAATGGCGACGAACGCGTACATCGCCGCCTCTTGATAACTCTCTTTGATCTGCTGTGACGCCTCGAAGTTTTGCAGCGGCGTCCCGGTCACCTCCGGATCAACCGAGCGGACATCTTCGACAAACTCCTGCAACGGCTCGATGTCCCAAATTTGTTCCTTGGGATAAATCTGCACTTGCCACTTTCCTGCGGAACTCACGAACCGCGAGGTCAACTCCTTCGGAAAATCTGCCAGCGTGATTGGTTCTGGATCGGAGGCATCCGCCATCCCCTGCAATTGAGCATGGAGCGAGAAATTCATGCGTGCTTGGAACTCGTTCAAAAACTGCATCTGCTTGTCGATGGGCAGTACGGCAAAGCGTTCCAGAAAGTTGTCCAAGTCTTCGGCGGCCTGCTTGGCCCACGGCTCACCGCTGTTGGAGAGCACGACAAACAGCCGTTCGACCAACTTGCCGATCGGTTCCGGATTGACGACTCGAGGTTCGTACTTCACCGGTGCCAACTGAGAGAGTTGAGAATGCACCGCTTGAATCATCAGCTTTGTTTTTTCAGGCGGAGACGCCGGGAAACGCGAAGCCAAGTCCTCGACCTTGCGCACGGTCGGAAGTTCCTCGAATTGAACCTTCAGCTTTCGAGCCTGTTCGGGAGAATCGGCGATCGCGACCGCGAACAGCAGCGAGCCCTGTGACTCTTGAAACACGCGGGCCTGTAAATCGACCGACTCCAGCCCCTTCGCCTGCAAGTTCAATAAGTTGCAGTCATAGCCAATCGCAAACTTCGGCCAGCCGCCTTCGATTTTGAAGGCCCAGCCGCCGAAGTAAAACATGACTGCCAAACCACCGATCGTCACCAACCACGGATGCCGCCGCACGGTCCAACGCAAAGCATTGCCTTTGATCGGCGTCGGCAATTTCGCCGGGAGGACGTTGCGATCCGCGAAGGCAATCAGCGGCGGTAACGCAAAGAACGAGGCGATCGCACACAGAATCACGCCTCCCGCTGAGATGATGCCTAGCTCAGCGACACCCAAAAACTTGGTGAGCGTCGCGCAATAAAAGGCCAACGCGGTCACGATCGCTACCGTCAGGATGCTCTCTCCGACCGAGGCGGACGTGTTTCCAATCGCGTCTTCCAGAGACTCCCCTTGATGACGCAGCTCCAGATATCGCGACAGATACATGATGGCATAATCGCATCCCAACCCCATCAGGATCGGCGCGAATGAAGCGGACAGAATGTTGAGGTGCCCGACTACCGCTGTCGCAAACGCGAAGGAAATCATCAGCCCACCACCCAGCATTACCATCGCGATCAACGGGTGTCGAAATCCGTGAAAGCCCGCCAACAGCAGCAACAGAACTCCAACGCCCGACACAACCGTGGCCAGCGTCATGTCTGACTGCGAGCGTGCCATCTCGTCATGCTCAAGCACCGGAATCCCCGTCAGACCAATCTTCACGAGCGGGTGATCCAACTTGACCTCGGCAACGATTTCTCGAAGTCGCTTGATCGCGACCGTCGCCCCGTTGAAGTCTTGCTTATCGACGACCGGAGCTACGTTCAGGAATCCCTGCGTCCCGCGATCATTGAGCAAATAGGTCGGCCTATTCGCGGCGGCGGCCAGATTGCCATCCACCGAGACCAACTGCGGCCACGGATTGCGCGCGTTCTCGGGATTCAGCAATGTTTCCGATAGGCTGGTGGCCAACGCCGTCACCTGCTGACCGATCATCTGCATGGCTTGTGCGGGAGGTATCGCTGACGGCGGAGTACCCTCGTTCCCACCAGCGGCTGCCGACAATTTCAACAAATACGACCGCCGCAAGATCTGCGACAGAACCGCTTCCAAATTGATTTGGTCCCAGTCTCCTTGGATCACTGGCTGCATTTCTTCGAGCTGTGCCAAGCAGATTTCCAACTGCGCCGGCGAGAGAAATTGCAAACCTTTCCGTCGCAGATGATCGTGTTCGACTTTGTAGAGCACGTTACGAAAGTGCTCTGTCTCGGCCTTCAACCGCTGGCCCAAATCATCAAGGACCGGAGCGATGACATCCGGCGACTTTGCTTCGACCACGACGACGATGTCCGACGATTCGCCGAAACTCTTGGTGTAATTCAGCCACCGCTTTTGGAAGTCGGCATCCGGATCAATCAGGTCCGCTCGGTCACTTTTGAACTGGAGATTTCGCGAGGTGTAGACGCCGCAACCCAGGCAAATACCGGCCAGCACCACCAACGAGATCAACGGCCGAGCGGCCATCAAACGAGCAAACGACCGCAACAGGTCGGCAAAAAGCGGAGAGTGACGGTCGGTTGTCTCGGCCGGCATGTCGGGACTCGATTCCATTCAATGTGACGTCAGCCCAAGTCGTTCATGAGGCCGAGTGAATTGGCAATCTAGGCCAAGAACGCGATTTGCGACAAGGCGAGACATTGTCAGCATTGATAACGGCAACGACCGATGCGTCATAAGAATCAACACGATTGACGGAGAGCCCTTTTCCGAAACCGATTCAACGATTTGCCGCTTCAACCAGGAAAGACGGCAGGAACCTCAGGAAGAAACTGGCGACATGCTCGGTCGTGTCGATGCAGACCCATTGGCGAGTGAATTTGAAGCGGATGCTGCCGTAGGCATGATCGGGATTCGGACAAAGACTCTATTTTCGTCGTTCCCGAAGAATCGTATCGACCTGCTCCATGAAATCGCGGACGTCTTGAAACTCACGATAGACCGAGGCGAATCGGACAAACGCGACGTGATCGAGTGCCCGCAGGCGGCTAAAAACTTTTTCGCCGATGAATCGAGCGGGAACCTCACGATCGAAATTGTCGTGAGCGTCGGCATCCACATCGCGGACGATCTCGTCAATCTGGCTCGCGCTAATCGGACGTTTGTAACAGGCTTTTTCCAGGCCGCGCCGGATTTTTTCTCGGTCAAAGGGGACTCGCGAACCGTCCTTCTTGATGACCTTCATCTGGGATTCTTCGACTCGCTCGTGCGTCGTGAAGCGGCGAGCACACTTCAGACACTCGCGACGACGGCGGATCACAAACGAGTCACTCATCCGAGTGTCGATGACTTTGGTTTCATCGTGACGGCAGAAGACACACATCATTGGGAGCATCCCTTTTCCCGAAGTTGTACTGTCCACGGTGCTGAATGAAGTGTTTCGCCCACTGAAATCGGGTGAAAAATCCGTTTCGTCCGACTCAGAGGCCCAGGTCAGCCATCTGGTTGCAATGCTTGTGGGCGACTCCTAGAATCCGCCCCCTTCTCGCGGTTGCGTGAAGTTATATGTCTGGCCTTGATGAGTGACAAACCTGCCAGAACGAATCGCGGAAAGTCTCAAGGAGTTGTGACGTGGCGTTGCACAAAAGTCTCCGGCGAAAGAGCCGATTGGTTCGCCAGCGGAGCGTTTATACCCGTGAAGAGCGGATCGATCTGTTGAAGTCGGACGAAAAGTGGGTTGACGGGCAATGCCCGACCGGCCTGCCCAAGCAGCGCGTCTTCCGAGCGACTGTCGGTAAGAAAAAGAAGAAAGAAAAGAAGGAAGAAGAGGTCACCAAGGGCGGTAAGGCTGCGAAGGGTGCTGCTGGTGCCAAAGCTGCTCCTGGCGCGAAGGGTGCTCCTGCTGCCAAAGCTGCTCCTGCCGCCAAGGCTGGTGCGAAGAAGTAGTCACCATTTGCGTGACCGAAATACCCGCGCCTTGGCGCGGGTATTTGTGTTTCTACTCGACCAAATTGATGACTGTTTTGAGGCGGATGTGGCTTCGAGACACGTTCCGTTTCTTTGTTCTTTGCCTGCGCGAGCGATTCTCGGATGAAACTCGGTCCCAGTGATCGAATCGTTACACCACAACGGCGGTCCTGGTTAAAAGACCGGTTGCGATCGTTTGCTGGTTCGTTGTTTCGTTCCCGTATCCGTCGCGAGTCACGTCGCTTTTTGAAGGCTGCGGAAGACTGTCGATCGACACAGCACGCGGTTTTGAGGCGTCTACTGGCGCTCAATGAAGCGAGCCGCTTCAGCCAAGTACGTGGTCTGACCGCGTCGCTCACCCCCGCTGAGTTCCGTACTCGACTGCCGATTTCTGACTTTGAAGTCTTCCGGCCTTACATCGAGCGTTTAAAAGTGGGAGATATTGCGGCGCTGCTTGGGCCACGGAACAAACTCTTGATGTTCGCGCTCAGTAGCGGAACGACTTCTGAAGCAAAGTTCATCCCGATTACTCAGCAATTCTTAAACGACTATCGCCGCGGCTGGCAAATCTGGGGCATTCAGGCTTACGACGCTCGGCCAAGTCTCAATTCCAAGAACATTCTCCAAATCTCCAGTGACTACAGTCGCTGTCGCACAGTGGCTGGCACGCCGTGCGGCAACATCAGCGGCCTCGCGGCGGCCTCGCAACGGTTGATCGTGCGGTTCACGTACGCCATTCCGTATGCCGTCTCGAAGATCGATAATTCCTTGGCCAAGTACTACACGATCCTGCGATTAGGCTTGGCGGATGACAACATTGGCATGGTGACGACGGCGAATCCCAGCACGCTGGTGCAACTTGCACTGCTCGCCGATGCGGAAAAGGAAGCGCTGATTCGCGACATTGCCGACGGCACTCTGTCGGCGAAGTTTTCCGTGTCCGAAGACATTCGGAGAATTCTGGCCAAGCGACTCGCGCGGCGGCATCCTCACCGAGCCAGGCACTTGGAAAGAATTGTCGATAGCGCCGGTCGCCTGCGATTGAGCGATGCGTGGCCGAGTCTGGAGCAACTCGGTGTTTGGACGGGCGGAAGTTGTGGAGCCTATCTGCCTTCGGTGCGTCAACATTTCGGAGAACAGGTCGCCATCCGCGATCATGGCCTTTCCGCGAGTGAAGGCCGGATGACGATTCCGTTTGAAAACGGATCATCAGACGGCATCCTGGATATCACGACTCACTATTTTGAGTTCATCCCCGCAGTCGAACACGGCCAGCAGAATCCAACCGTGTTGGAAGCTCATGAACTGCTTCCGGATCACGACTACTTCATCCTGTTGACCACGTCCTCGGGTCTGTATCGCTACGACATCTGCGACGTCGTTCGCTGCACCGGCTTTGTCGGGACGACTCCGTTGCTGCGGTTCATGCACAAAGGGGCGCACATCTCAAACCTCACGGGCGAGAAGCTTTCCGAGTCTCAGGTGGTTGATGCGGTGCGATTTACCTTGGGAACTGTCGAGCATTGTGTGTCGAATTTCACACTCACTCCCGTCTGGGCCGAGCCACCCTACTACCAACTCCTCATTGAGGACCACGACCTGCCGACACGGGAGCTGGCGGACCAACTGGCGTCACTGACCGACTCCAAGCTGCAAGAACTGAACTGCGAATATCACGAGAAACGGGGCACCGGCCGGTTGGGCTCAATCCGCATTACGCGCCTGCGAGACGGGACTTGGCGACGCTTTGCGGAACAGCGTCAGTCCCGCTTCGGCGGCAGTGTTGAGCAGTTCAAGCACCCCTGCCTCCTTCCCGACATGGAAGTGGTGGCCCGATCTTTCAATGACCACATCATGCCGTGATTCCCAGTCATAACGTTTTGAAGCGTTCGACCTCGCTGACGCTTCGGGTTACTTTCATTGCGGCTCCGCCGCGCTATGCTTTCGCCCCTGGTTGAGATCCCGTTCATCGAGCCCTGTTGGTCGTTGCGTCCAAGAATCGCCAGCGATCGCAGCAACGAGATGATGTCAAACAAATCTGTCCGCCGCTTTGGGAGTTTCTTGATGCGAAGTTTGTTGTCGTTGTGTTTGTTGTCGTTGTGCGTGTTGGCCGTTTGTGCGAGTCCACTGACAGCGGAGAACTGGCCGAGTTGGCGCGGACCGAATCAGAACGGCGTTGCGGCTGGTAAGGATTTCCCGACTGAATGGAGCACCACAAAGAACGTTGCCTGGAAGGTCGCACTGCCGGGCAAAGGAGCTTCGACTCCCGTTGTCTGGGGTGAGAGCATCTTTGTGACCTGCGGAATCGACGGAAACAACACGCTGTTGGCCTTTGATCGAGCGGGCAAGGAGCAATGGCGAATTGCCGTCGGCAGCGAAAAGGTTGGCAAGCACAAGAAGGCGACTGGCTGTAATCCGTCCGCCGTGACTGACGGCAAGCATGTCTTCACGTACTTCAAGAGCGGTGATTTGGCCTGTGTTGATTTCACCGGCAAGGTGATTTGGCAAACGAACCTGCAAGAAAAATTCGGCGAGGACACGTTGTGGTGGGATCTGGGAACATCACCTGTCCTCACGAAAGCGCATTGCGTTGTCGCCGTGATGCAGACCCCGGAGAAAACAGGGACTTCGTACTTGGCTGCGTTCGACAAGCTGTCTGGCGAAGTCGCTTGGAAACAAGACCGCAACCTCGACGCACCGTCAGAAGCGGCTCAAAGTTATTCAACGCCGATCGTGTGGAATGAAAACGGCAAAGAGACGTTGATCGTCCTGGGAGCCGACCACGTAACGGCTCACGATGCGGCCTCGGGGAAAGAACAGTGGCGCGTGGGCGGTTTGAATCCAACCGGGCACAAATATTTCCGATCGATCGCTTCGGCCGTTGTTTCGGATGGCATTGTCGTCGCACCTTATGCACGCGGCGATAATTTGACCGCGATCAAGCTCGGTGGAAGTGGCGATGTGACGAAGTCGCACGTCGTGTGGTCCAAGAACGGCGGAGGAGTTGGCACTGATGTCCCCACTCCCGCCGCAACCGATGGCAAGGTTTACTTGCTCGGCGATAAAGGGGAGATCGCCTGCTACGACATCTCAACCGGCTCCAAAATTTGGTCGGGGCAACCGGAAAAGAATCGCAGCGCCTTCAGCTCCTCACCGATTTTGGCGGACGGAAAAATCTATATCACGCGTGAGGACGGCAAGACGTTTGTGTTGGCTCAAGGCTCGGAATTCAAAGTGCTCGCCGCCAATGAACTTGATGGCTTCGTGGTGGCCACTCCGGTCTTCACGAACGGGCGCATCTTGATCCGAACCGACACGCATCTGTATTGCATCGGCGGCTCGTAGGTCAGGCATTCCAGCCTGACCTACTTTTGCAAAAACGTGGACTCACGCGAGGCTGTGTAGCGGACAGCTAAGTGCGGCGTCTCGATCCGTTGTTGTCCGGCGGCGAGTGACTTCAGACCAGCGGCGACGAGGCCGGAAGTGAGTAGCGTTCGCTCGGCTGGGTAAGGGGCCTTGTTGGCGAGAAATGTTTCCTCGGCCTGCGTCATCAGCGCGGCCGAGTAGGTCACGTTGGGATTCGGTGGCAGATAAAACATCGTCGAAAGCGGTTCGGTCTGCCCCTTCAGTCGAGCGGCAAAGTTGAAGTCATCAACGAGTCCATTCATCAACAGCATGGTCGCCTTGAGGCCATCGGCATACTCGAAGCGATAGGCGATCGGCTGCTTCACCCATTCTCGAATCTGTGACGATGTCGGAAAGCGGTGACTGAATGTCGGCGGTTGAGTGAGTGTCTGACTGCGGCTCAGACACGCCTCGAACAATCGCTTATCCCAGCCGCCCGACTTCCAAGAGTCCGCTTCCATCGCCTTCCAGACGGAGTCGCCTCGCAAGGCGTGCATGGTGACGACTCCCGTTTCGCCACCACGCCGACGTTCGGCCATGCACTGCATCATTTCCAACGCATGAAAGTCGTAGACGTCCACATCACCCAACGCGACACACAGAATCTCTTCGACTTCGGCTCCGTATGGCAGATCGATGGACGGCATCCGCCACGTGACTGGCAACGATGATCCCGCACAGAATCCGAATCCCAATTCGTGCGACGTGGCCACCATCTCTTTGGCCCAGTCAAAATTCCATGACAGGTGCTTGTCGTTAAAGACGGGAACCGCTCGGCCATCCTGGCGAAAGACGTCGGTTGCTTGCTTGAAGAACTCGTAGCGCGGGTACTGTTTTTGACCGATCTCGTTCTGCGGATAGTCGCCGTGCTCGCCGATGATCAGCACCGCATCGACGGCGAGCTTGTCTCCGCCACAACGCAACGTCTCCGCGATGGTCGGATAGATTTTGAAACCGAACTCGTCCGCTCGCTTTCGACTCAGATCACCTTCTGGCTTCTGATCGACGTATGCCGACACGACATCAAACGG
>JANNDA010000414.1:0-4955 GCA_031387195.1 Planctomyces sp.
GATGCTGGGCTCTTGTCATCGTCGTCATCATCGTCGTCATACGGAATGGCTTTGGCCGACGGCGAGTTACCTTTTGCGGGTGCGGCGCTGGCTGTGTTGGTCGTCGTGTCGGCTGCTTTCCAAGAAGCAACGGACCAATGATCGAAACTCTCCGCGACGCTGGTGCCGAGGTCATCGAGCCACGCTCGGAAGACTTTCGTGGTCACTCCTTCGTTGGCGACGACTCGTTGCAGCACGAAGCGGCGATTCGTGGCGACATACGCGAAGAACTTGCCGCTGCCGAGGCGATCGTTGTCACTGAGCAAGCGGAGCAGGGCGGTTCGCGGCACATCGGCAGCCGACTTCGGCAGTTGATCCAGCCAGGCCATCAACCAAACGGACGAGCCGTCTTGGCTGAGCACGGCGGTCATCGACAGATCCCACTCTTCTTTGTTTTGAACAGCTTTGAACTGGAAGTCGTAACGAGAATCGACCTTCTTGAATTCGATCCCCATCGCCTTGAGCAAATTTCCGAGTTGTTCCTCATTGATCTGTCCCGGCTTTGTGGCTGCTGGAGCGGCCTTGGCAGCCGAAGTTGATTTCGAGCCGGCGGTATCGGCCGCTTGCAACCACGGCATTCCGAGAAAGGCCCAAGCTGCCGCAATGGCTGTGACGGCTCCGCACAACATCATATTTCGCGCTGAAAATTTCATAGTTCGACACTCCTTTGTCGCAGGTCGCGGGCAGAATCTGCCGCTCGCGAGCGCCACCGGAAGTCGTTTCCAGCGTCGAACGTCAAGATGCGGCAAACAGGTGATCCAAACAAATCTGTGACCACGTCTCGAATTGGTCGCGATCGCGCAACAATTCCGCAGGCGTGGCAAACCCTGTCTGGATTATCGACTGTTCGCGTGGGCGAACTTGGGGCGCGTCGAGCTCAAAAATATGAACGATCCCCAAATGAACCTTGCCAACTTCGGTCAAGTCGTCGTTGATCAGTCCCACGCATTCGTGGCGATAACCCGATTCCAAGAAGACTTCCTCCTCGATGTCGCGCCGCATCCCTTCGAGGTACGACGATCCCCCTGCCTCTTCGTCAATCGTCGAAATATGACCGCCGACTCCCACCGACCGCTTGCCCAACAACCGTGTCTCCCCCTGACCTTTGTCGCGCCGATACGAAAAAATCTCGCCGCCACAGCGGAAGATGCAGTACGGAATGAGTTGCTTGAAGCTGAGGTCTTGCTCCATTTCGTCGCGCGGACGGTAGCTCGTGTAGGCCGGATCGAGCAACGTTTTCAGATACCGATCCGCGTCGGAGCAGAATCCTTGGAAGTGTCCGATCTCATGAAACAACAGAGTCGGAACAACGAGCACTTGCTCAACGGCGGTCGCGGCAACGGTCATGAAAGAGTCCTCCTTGCGAGATCAGGTTGCGAAATTGGGATTTCAAAAGCGGCGGGCATTGCAACGAGTTGGCGGCGGAAAATCGACCGAACGATGAACTGCGATCTTGCAATGTAACCCGAAGCGTTAGCGAGGGCGGACGCTTCAAACGACTGTGAATTCGGAGCGACTTGAAACGCTCGCCCTCGCTAACGCTTCGGGTTACTTTTGGTTGCTGTTTTGCCGCACCGTACTACCGTCGCACCGCAACCCTCAACTTGGCTGACCCCGATCTCGGATTTGATCGCTGCTCCTCCATCGACGCGCGGGTGACCTCTTCGGATATCGCCGTGAAGAGTCCGTCACGAAGTCCGTTCTTGAACGCACTCTTCACACGACGATCTTCGCCGGAATGAAACGTCAGGATTGCTACGCGACCGCCGGGTTTCAGACACATCGGCAAGTTGCGGAGGAACATTTCGAGCGCTCCGAACTCGTCGTTCACGGCGATCCGCAACGCTTGAAACACGCGCCGCACCGCGCCGTCGGCTGTTTCTGTCGAGATGTGCCGAGTCCGTGCGAACACCGTTCTCACTACTTCCGCGAGTCCCTGCGTCGTTGTGAGCGACTTGCGAGCGTGTGCCGTCAGAATCGCATCGGCGAACTCATCCGCCTGTGGTTCATCCGCGTTCTTTTCGAGCAACCGCGTCAGTTCTGTTTCATCCAACTTCGAGAGCAACTGCGATGCAGACAACCCGCGAGCCGGATTCATCCGCATGTCGAGCGGCCCGTCCGACTTGAACGTGAATCCGCGCGAGGGGTCGTCGATCTGCATCGACGACAGCCCCAAGTCAGCCAGCAACACATCGGCCCCGCCGGGTGATTCCGCCGCGATGAACTGCGCGACTCCCGCGTAATTCATCCGCCGCACGACGAGCGACTCTGCGGGATATCCGAGTGCGTGTAATCGAGCCTCCGTCTTCGGCAACTCCAATGGGTCCGCATCAATCGCCAGCAATCGCCCCCCCGGTTGCACGGCGGCGAACAGCTCGCGGCCATGACCTCCGTAACCCAACGTGCAATCGACCGCGACTTCACCCGGGTGTGGTGCCAGTGCCGCAAGAATCTCCTCTACCATAATCGGTCGATGCGTTCCTGCCGGTGTCTTGCCACTCGCCAGAACCTTCGCCACATCGTCGGCGTAACGCTCCGGCTGGTGCTCTTTGTACTTCTCGCCGAATTGGCGCGGGTACGTGCCACGATAACGAGGTCGTCGGCGCGGCGTTTCAGGTCCAGATTCCGAGTTGGCTGCGGGTTCAGGCATGATGACTTCAACAAGATAATGTTTCAGGCGAGCGAGACTCTGATTCGATCGACGTTATCAGATCAAGCTCGCCAACCGTAGGACGCGAATGAACTCACAACTCCGGCAATTTGATTCGGAAGCAATTTGCCCTGCCCTCAAATTCTCATTAGTTTGTTGACTGCATGAACTGACCCCGAGCACCACCGCACAACGCTTCGTTCCTCTGAAGAAAGTAGACAATGAGCATCCACACCATCTCGCGACGAAATTGGTTAAGTACGACGGCGTTCTCGGCGACAGCCATCGGACTATCGGTGGAAGTCAACAAACCGAGCCACTCCGCCGAGAAGAGTCGCTCGGAAGGACCAGGAGCCGTCAAGTATTGCCTCAACACAAGCACGATTCGCGGTCAGAAAGTGGGTTTAGAACGCGAAGTCGAGATCGCCGGAAAGGCGGGCTACAACGCGATCGAACCGTGGATGGGGACGATCAGCGACTTTGTGAAGAATGGCGGATCGCTCAAAGAACTCGGCAAAAAAGTTCGTGATCTCGGCATGATTGTTGAAAGTGCGATCGGGTTCGCACGCTGGATCGTGGACAACGACGAGGAACGTGCGAAGGGACTCGAAGAAGCGAAGCGTGATATGGACTGGTTGCAGCAGCTCGGTGGAAAACGAATTGCCGCGCCTCCGGTTGGGGCTCACGACAAGGGACCGGTGGACCTGTTGCAGGCTGCCGGGCGTTATCGTGAGTTGTGCGAAGTTGGCCGACAATTCGGCATCGTTCCGGAATGCGAAGTGTGGGGCTTTTCTAAATGTCTCTCGCGATTGGGTGAGACCGCCTTCGTGGCGATCGAGAGCGCTCATCCCGATGCGTGCATCCTGCCCGACATCTATCACCTCTACAAAGGGGGCAGCGACTTCTCTGGTTTGAAGTTGCTCAGCAGCAGCGCGGTGCAGGTCTTTCACATGAACGATTACCCGGCCGATTTGCCGCGAGCAACGATCGCTGACAAGGACCGTGTTTATCCTGGTGATGGCGTTGCACCGATGAATGAGATCCTTAAGTCGGTGATTCGTCCCGACCGTCCGATCGTCTTGTCGCTGGAGTTGTTCAATCCCGAGTACTGGAAACAAGACGCTCAACAAGTGGCGAACACGGGGCTGGAGAAGATGCGGACGTCGGTGCAAAAAGCCCTCGAAAGTTGAGGGTCGCGTGCTGGAGTTCCGCCTTAAGGCCAGGCTACTTCCGTTTGCGGTGCTGCTCACCCAGTAATTTGCCGCGTCGTTGCACTTTGTAGATCGCGATGAAGAGGTCGATCCAAGTCAACACGCCGATGCACGCGGCGCAGGTTCCTAACGCGATAAATTCAGGCTTCGACCGAACGCCCATATACAACAGCCCCAAGCTGAGCAGAAAGGCAAACGCGGCCAACGCGCACTTGGTTTTGAGCGAACCTTTCAGACGTGCCCAAGCGGCGACTTCCACATTTTTGAGCGTTTGCAAATTGGCCACCGCCCGCATGTTTTCGGTAACCGCGCGGAGGGCGTCCTTGTTCTGTTTATGAGCCGGCTGTGTCGCGACCTCGCCATCTTTTCTGGACGGTCGATCGTGTTCAGTTTCTGGTTCCAGCGGACTCTGTAACGCCACCGGCACCGCAGTGATGGACTCGGTCGCGCCATTGGTACTAGATGATTGCCATGCCGATTGAGGTGCCGCGATTTGCGGTCCAGTGGGCATCAACGATTTCTTGACTTCGACAGAAGAATCCTGCTCGGTCCAGCCGGGTGTTCGTGCCATCAAATGCTGCATGTAACGGCTCACAGAGTCGTCGATGTGCTCGTCATCGCTGAAGGACAGCGGCTCTTTGGTGAGTTCATTTTGCAGCGAGGGACTCGGCGTATCAGAAGCCTCGCCGACGTCATCGACAGCCTCTTCGCCAGAGTCAGGAGTCTGTTCGGCAATGAAGTCCGAGTGAGATTCCGCAATGGGCAATGCTTCAAGGACCGGTTCCTCCGCGATCTCGGCGTCGTCTTCGAGGTCTTCTCCCATCGTCGGTACGGAGCGTTCGAGTTCTCGCAGATTGAACATGCGGGCCAATTCCAACCGTAACTCGGCCGCAGCCGGATCAACGATGGCGACGGCCTCGCTCAATTTCCCTGCCGCAGTTTTCACGAGCGGCGTCGGGATCGTTGATTCAGTAGTTTGTTGCGGCCAGGCCTCGGCGGATGGTGTCTCGATCTCGGCGAATTCAGTCGAAGGTAGAACCGTTCGTGAGGCGGTG
>JANNDA010001331.1:0-2049 GCA_031387195.1 Planctomyces sp.
AGGCAGTGACGACGCTACGAACGGAGGGCCGGCCGAATAGACCTTCCAAGCCACGACCGGCACGGAAAATCAGATCGCCGTGGACGGCTTCGATAGCGACTACGGAACCGTCGATCTCGCGCTCATCGTCCACAAGCCCAGCCTGCGCCTGCCCATCGTAAGAAGCGGCGACCAGGTGCAGCTTCCCATCGAAGGGGATATCGGGAGCGTTTACACAGTCGAAGCTTCGTCGGACCTCACGCACTGGATCCCGGTCGCCAGTCAGCCGAACACCGACCGCGTGTTGCGGTTTACGGACTCCGCCGCCGTGTCCGCCGGGCAGCGTTTTTATCGGCTGATTTGGGAGCGCTAAAGCGCAGGCTGAATCGGCTCGAACGCGGGCACTTTGGATCGCCGGCGAAGCGAGCCGGCAGGCGGGCTATTACCGTTGGCGGCGCTTGACCTTGAGTTGGGCCAGCGAATGGGCCAGCGCGGCACTGACCATCGCGGTTTCCTCATCACCGAGCTTCTCGGCCAGGCGGGCTTCCGCGCGCCGGCGGGCTTCTTCCGCCTTCACCTCGTCGATGTCATCGGCCTTGATGGCCATGTCGGTCATCACCGCCACCCGGTCCCCGGTGATTTCGACAAAGCCCTCGCCCACGGCGAGAAAGTGATCTTTCCCACCGTGACGGACGACGAGTTCGCCAGCCACGATCTGTGTCATCAACGGCACATGCATCGGGAAAATGCCCATCTCGCCCTCGATGCCGGGCAGCGTGACCATGTCCACGTCCTCGGAGTAGATCTTCGCCTCCGGGGTGACGATTTCCAGTTTCAGTGTGGCCATTGTTCGTTGAATTGTTGAATCGCTGAATCGTTGAACCGATTCAACGGTTCAACGCCTTTAACGCTTCAACGACTATTCCTTAATCTCCTCGATCGTGCCCTTCATGTAGAAGTTGCCTTCGCCGACGTCGTCGTGTTTGCCTTCGAGGATTTCCTTGAAGGCGCGCACGGTGTCCGCCACCGGCACCTGTTTGCCGGGGCGACCGGTGAACTGCTCGGCCACCGTGAAAGGCTGGCTGAGAAACTTTTGAATCTTGCGCGCGCGGAACACAGTCAGCTTGTCCTCGGGGGAAAGCTCGTCCATGCCCAGAATCGCGATGATGTCCTGCAAGTCCTTGTAGCGTTGGAGCACCTTCTGGACGCCGCGGGCCACGTCGTAATGTTCCTGCCCGACGATCTCCGGGGCGAGAGCGCGCGAGTTCGAGGCGAGGGGATCGACAGCGGGGAAAATCCCCAGTTCGGCGATGGAACGTTCGAGCACGATGGTCGCGTCCAAGTGCGCGAACGTGGTGGCCGGCGCGGGGTCGGTCAAGTCGTCGGCGGGCACATACACGGCTTGAAAACTCGTGATGGAACCGTTCTTGGTCGAGGTGATGCGTTCCTGAAGGTCACCCATCTCGGCGGCGAGCGTCGGCTGGTAACCGACGGCGCTGGGCGTGCGGCCGAGGAGCGCGGAAACTTCGGAGCCGGCCTGCGAGAAACGGAAGACGTTATCGACGAACAGGAGCACGTCCTGGTTCTTCTCGTCGCGGAAATACTCGGTCACGGCGAGCGCGGAGAGCGCCACGCGGAGACGCGCGCCCGGCGGCTCGTTCATCTGGCCATAGACCAGCCCGATGCGGGAGCCGGGCTTGATGATCGGGAGGCCGAGGGCGTTCTTCTTCGGATGGCCATGCTCGTCTTCCTCGACCTTGATGACCTTGGCTTCGATCATTTCGTTGTAAAGATCGTTACCTTCGCGCGTGCGTTCACCGACGCCGGCGAACATCGAGATGCCGCCATGCAGCTTCGCGATGTTGTTGATCAATTCCATGATGACGACGGTCTTGCCGACGCCGGCGCCACCGAACGCGCCGACCTTGCCGCCCTTCAAGAACGGGCAGATCAAATCGATGACCTTGATGCCGGTGGTGAGCACCTGCGGCGAAGTGGACTGGTCCACCAGCAGCGGCGCAGCCCGATGGATGGGCAGATACTTGTCCGCCTTCACCGGGCCTTGTTCAT
>JANNDA010000484.1:0-4513 GCA_031387195.1 Planctomyces sp.
ATCCTTTTCATCTGAGTGAGCTTGGGTGACACTGACCGCAGAGCCCTATTCCAGCAGGCCGCAAATTACTTTCCCAAGCAATACGAGAGCTGATATGTCCGATTTAGATGCCGCTTCCGATGTCGATGCCGCTTCCGAAGCGAATCCAATTTGCTTAGACCAATTTCTGAAGCTGTGCTCGATCGCTCAAACCGGTGGGCACGCCAAGTTCATGATTCAGCACGGGGAAGTGCGAGTGAACGGTGAAATTGAAACTCGCAGACGCCGGAAATTGGTTGCCGATGACGTCGTTGAGGCGGGTGGTGAACGGTTTGTAGTTCCTGCGAGCTGATGGCCAGAAACGCCTTTGGGAGATGCCGCGTGGCCGATGAACCACAACGAGCAGCCGATATGACGCCCATCTCGATGCGTTCAAAGCCGATCATCCAGTGGATCATTTCGGCGATTGTGATCGGCATCCTGATCGTCCAGTGGTGGGGTGAGCAAAAACGGCAGGTCGATCCAGCGAATGCTCCAGCAAACGCCGCGAAGAGCGATCGTTCCGCTGAATCGGTCGGCGGACGCGATGCGGATTTCGTGGCGGACGACACTGATTCGGAGAGTTCGCAATCGTCCGGATCGATCTCGTCGCAGAAGCCCAAGACGCCGCCACAGCAACCGGGATTGCCGCGCGTTGATGGGCTGAAGGTGCATGATGTGCTCGTCAAGAATCTTGACGGCAACGTTGTCTTTCAAGGGACCGTGGATCTCACCAAAACCGTCGAGCGGATTGAAGCCGGGCGCGTTTTGAACGAGTTCCGGCATGACGGTGTCGAATTCAAAAACTTCGAGCGGCGGCTACCGAGCAAACCGCGTGGCCATTACCGCGAATGGGTGCATCCCACCAAAGACATACGCGGGCCGGGGCCGCAGCGAGCGATCTCCGGCAAAGACAGAGAGATGTTTTACACGTGGGATCACTACGAGCACTTCGTCAAAATTCGGAGTACTCGATGACCGACACCGTGCCTTTCACTGGCGACTGCCCGCCATTCACGTTCGTTGCTGATCCAAGTGTCGTCGCGGCTCAAGCAACCAAGAGCGATGTCGTTGTGCGTGTGCCGATCGGGATCGCTCGCCAGCGGTCGTTGTTCCGTTGCTTCGATGCGGCTTTGCGATTTCCCGGTTACTTCGGCTGGAATTGGGACGCCTTTCGCAATTGTCTGCTTGATCTCAGTTGGCTCGACCCTGCGACGAATCGTGTTGTGATCATTCACAACGATTTGCCGTTCGTACCAGGACAGCGGGATCTCGCGATCTACCTCAGTATCCTCGGCGAAGCGTCGGGATGTTCGAGCGAGCCGCTCACTCACGTTGTCTTTCCCGAAATTCACGCTGCGTGCGTTCGCCGTTTGTGGCTGAGTCGAGCTTGAATTCGCTGAGATTGGCGTCCGAGTCTTTGGTGTCGCTTTCGCCGCAGCCTTGTCCGCTGAATAATCTCCGCTGTCGAACTCGAACGAACTCGAATCGACTTTTGAGAGGATTCAGAGGTTTTTCATGATGGCTGCTCCCGAACGATCAACGTCAAATTGGTGTGTGAAGAATTGGCTTGTCGCAGTACTTGCGGTCGGCTGGTTTTTGGTTGGCTCCGGCGACCACGTCCTGCGAACTCCGGCGGGCGGGCTGGGCGGTTTGTTTTCACTGAATGTGGCCCGAGCCGATCAAGCGTCTGATGACTATGCGGCGGCGGTTGGGTTTTACAAACAAAGCCGTTGGGGCTTAGCGGCGGACGCGTTCAAGAAATTTCTCAAAGACAATCCCAAGCATGAGCGAGTGCCGTTTGCGCGGCTGTATCTCGGCCTGTCTTTGACCAATCTGGAAAAGTACGACGAGGCACGCACGATCCTCCGTGGCTTCGTGAAGGATTTTCCAAACAATCAGCAAGTGCCGCAGGCGATGTATCGCATCGCTGAAGCGAGCTATTTCTTGGATGACCTCAAAGCGGCGGAGACGGAGTTTCTGGCGTTCTTAGTGAAGTCGCCGGAAGACACGCTGCGCGAGTACGCCTTGCCCTATCTGGGTGACACGCAATTGCGGCTCGGCAAAGCGGAGCCAGCGGCGCAGAGCTTTCAGCAGTCGATCAAACTCTTTCCGCAAAGCAAAATGCTCGACGACTCGCGCTTTGGTTTGGCGAAGACGCTGGATGCTCAACAGAAATTTCCAGAGGCATTGGATCTTTACCGGCAGATCGCGGCGAATCGCACGGGATCGCGGGCCGCACAATCGCAGTTGCAAGTCGCGGTTCGGCTCTTTGAATCCAAAGATTATCCCGGTGCGGCGAAGGCTTACGCGGAATTGGAAAAGAACTTTCCGGAGAGCAAATACATTCCGACCGCGAGGCTGAATGCCGGTTATGTGTTCTACGAAATGAAAGACTTCAAATCAGCGGCAACGCAGTTTGAACTTGCTTCGAGTGATCAGGAACAAGCACCGGTCGCGAGTTATTGGCGGGGCATGTCGCAAAAGCAGCTCGGTGATCTGGCGGCTGCAGTCGCGACATTCAAACCCGCGTTCGAGGCTCATCAGAAGAATCCGATTGCCGAGCAGATTCTGTTTCAATGGGCCGACTGCGAATTACGACAGGCTCAGTTCGAGTCGGCGGAGCTGCATTTTGTCGATGTGGCCAAGCGCTGGCCTCAAGGTCAGTGGGCCGACGATGCGTTGTATTTCGCGGGTGAGGCGGCGTTGCAGCGAGCGAATCGAGCGACCGCACCAGAAGCTCGCGTCGCCGCGCTGCAAGCGGCCGAAGCAATCTCGCAACAGTTTCTAGCTTCCTACGGCAGCAGCGGCTTGAAGTTGTACATCGACTTGCTGCGTGGGCGGATTTTGATGGTGCGCGGCAGTGACGCAGAAGCGGCGAGTGCGGTAGAGATTTTCAAAACTGTGCTCGCAGCGGCACAGCGTCCTCAAACGCAGGCACAGGCGCGATTCCATTTGGCTCGCGCGCAGCAACGCTTGAAGCAACATGCGGCGGCGTTGGAAACACTGGTGCCGATCGTCGCACTGGCTCGCATCGAAGGAGCGGGCTCTGAATTCCTCGACGCACTCGTTCTGCAAGCGACCAGTTTGCTCGCCGAAAAGAAATATGCCGAGTCGGTCGAAGCGGCGTCCGCTTACGTGAAGCTCGCACCGTCCGGAGAGCAAGTCGTTCAAGCTCAATCCACGAAAGCACTCGCGGAGGCGAATCTCGGTCTGTTCGATGGAGCGAAGCAATCGCTCGTGCAACTTCAGAAGACCGCGCCGAACGGTGCGCTGATCCTGCAAACGACGCATCAGACCGCTGAGATCGCTTATGCGGCAAAGCAGTTCGATGTCTCGTTGGAGTTGTTCAGTGCCGTCGTCAACGCGGGGCAGTCGCCGCAGTTTGTCGCTGCCTTGTCCGGCCAGGCTTGGAGCCAGTTTGAAAAGAAGCAGTTCAAGCCGGCCGCCGCTGGCTTCTCGCGTTTATTGAAGGACTTTCCGCAACACGAACTCGCGCCCGAAGCGGCCTTCATGATCGGCGACGCATTGCAGTCGGACGGCCAACTGACAGAAGCAGCGAAGGCGTTCGGCGAGGCGTTCGACAAGTTCACTCCGAACCGATTCGCCTACTTGGCGGGATTGCAGTCGGCTCGCGTGCTGGCTCGATTGAAGAAGGTGGCAGAGGCGGATGCGATGTATGCCAAGCTGCTCGAAAAATTTCCGAAGCCGGAACGGCTCGATCGCCTATTCGACGAATGGGCCATGCTGAACTACGAAGCCGAACGATATGCCCGCGCGGATGAGATCTTCAAACGGCTGATTGCCGAAACTCCGGAGAGCGATCTGGTGGACAACGCTCGGTTCAGTTTGGCTGAAAGCCAACTGTCCGCGATTGATCCTGCCGAAGAGGCCACGCTCAAAAACAAGAAGTTGGAAGAGGTCAAAGCGGCGTTTCGGCAGTTGGAGCAAAATCCGAAATCGGATGCTGACGTGCAACAGGATTCGTTGCTGCGATTGTTAGGCATTGCGGAGGAACAACAACAATGGGACGAACTCGCGAAGACTGCGGAATCGCTCCGCACGCGGTTCGCGGAAGGTCCGCATAAAACTGACGCGACGTTTTACTTGTCGGTGTCGTTGTTGCAGCGCAAACAGCTCGCACCGGCGTTTGATCTGCTCAAGCCGCTGACCTCGGCGAAGAGTGATCCGCAAATTGCTGCCAAAGTCTGGTTCCCGCGCGTGTTCGTCTTGCTGGCGGAAATCTATTACCAGCAGAAGAAATACCCCGAAGTCGTCGCGACGATCGCGGAGTTCCGCACTTGGGACGCTAAGAATCGTTTGCTCTATCAAGGGGACGAAGTGCTTGGCCGAGCCTTCAAGCAACAAACCAAATTCGACGAGGCACGCGTCGTCTTCAAGCAGGTCATCGACGATCCGAACGGAGCACGCACCGAAACCGCCGCGAAAGCTCAGTTGATGATTGCGGAGACCTACTTCATCCAAAAGGACTACA
>JANNDA010000488.1:0-7461 GCA_031387195.1 Planctomyces sp.
GCCTAATGAATTGAGGTCACTTCACGACGATCACGGCAATGCCACCGCAAGGAAGATCTTTGCCGGCGAGGTACTCGGCGTTTTGTGGGTAGCGTTGTTTCAACTCCTGCCAGAGTTGAATGCCGCCGGACAGATGCTTCTTGTCAAACCCGAACGGCCGCAGACCGTCCCAGGCGACGAGTGCTCCCGATGCGGTCCACTTCAGGCAGCGATTCAGGTCGGCTCTGAGTTCGTCATACGGGCGGCGGCCATTGAGGAACACAAAATTGGCCAGACGCTTGTCACGTTGCTTGTTGATGTCGTAGTCGATCTTCGTGGTCTCACCGCGAGGGATGCTGCGGATGGATTGCTCACCACATGCGAACCCCGCGAACAACGGCAACCGTTCTTCGGGGATCGGCCGCTCGGGCAAGCCGCTTGCGATCAGATGGCAGTCGAACGCGGCAACGCGAGTCCATAAGAACAACGTTCCGCCAAGCTCCGTACCGCTTTCGAGAATCAGCTTCGGCCTCCATAGCAGTACGCGATTCATCAGTCGCGCGAGATCGAGTGGGTGTTGCTCCACACCGAGCGTCTCGAATGGCTCCGGCCCACGATATGCCTCAGCGATTCGCGCCCAATCCTCGACCGTGGCCCGGCCGACTCCCATTTGCCACAACTTTTCGAACGCTTGACCGAGCGGCGAATCGGGCGGCGCGTTGCCTCGTTTCACAGGAGAATCCGCAGCAAGCGCCAGTGGCGAATTCTTGAGGGACGCGGGCGTCGTCTTCGACTGAATCGCCGGTGCAACGGACGGCGACGTGAACGATACCGCTTTCGGCTTGTACACAGTGCCCGCGTACCCCGCGAGCTTCTTACGATTTGCCTCCTCGTCTGAGAGGACTTGTTCAACCGTTCCTTCGCGAACGAGGTTCTTCAGCAGCGTACTCGGCTCGCGCTTCTTCGCGGCGACGGTTTCAAAGAATGTTTTCAATCGCGGCATCGCGACATCGACCGAATAATTTTCGGCCACAGTTTGCATCGCAGCTTCGGCCAACGGCCGATATGCCGCAGGGTCGCGCAGCACTTCGACCGCTTGCTTCGCCAACCCCTCGACATCGAAGAAGTCCACGAGTAAGCCGTTCGTCCCCGGTTCGATGTATTCGCGCACGCATCGCTGGTCCGACGCGAGCAACACCGCGCCGCAGGACATCGCATCGACCATCGACCAGGATGCGATAAACGGCTCGGTCAAGTAGATGTGCAAGTCGCTGATCGACAGAACTTCGGCCAATGCCTCTTCGGAGAGGAAGCCGGTGAAAAGGTATTTCGACAGGTCGTAGCGTCCAGACGCGAGCAAGTGTTCGCGATAAGTCGCCTCCTTGAAATACTTCAAGTCCGAGCCGTAATGCACGGTGTCCTTGCCAACCACGACGAACAGCACGTCAGGGTACTGCTCGGCAATCAGCCGGCTAGCTTCCATGAAGATGTCGAAGCCGCGCATCTTCTCGAACCCGCGCGAGACATACGTGACGATTCGCTGCCCCAGACGCCCGATCTGCTGGCCGCTGATGATCCGCTGCGGATTGTCGCGGCGGTGGTAGATCGACGTGTCGATGCCGTCGAAGATGACCTCGATCTTGGACTGGAACTCCGGCGGGAAGAAGTCACGCTGGTAGTGCGTCGGGGTCCAACCTCGGTCGCAGTTGGCGAGGTCTGACAAAATCATCGCGTTCTTGGATTGAAGCCGCAGCAGTGTTTCTTCCGTGACTGGGAGTTCCTGGCGATAGCCCACGTCACCGCCAAACGGCCGATAGAACATCTCCATGAAATTGATGATCGGCGCGTCGTACAGTAACGGCAGGAACAACGACGAGCCGAAACCGGTGTGTGCGACAATCAAATCCGGCTGAATGTCCGGCCGCTGCTTGAGCATTTCGTAAACGCCGTGCGCTTCCCACACGTGGTTTTCAAAGCCCTGTGTGCAGAAGTGATTAGCTCTGGTCGCGCCCCCTTTGCAGGTGTAGACGACCTTCTCAACCCCCGGCAGCGAGTCTTCTGCCTTGGCAGTGACGAACGTGCATGTCCAGCCGTACTCTTTCACCAATCGAGGGGCGATATATCGAAACTGCGCGGGAAAGTTCTGATGAAGAAACATGACGTGCATCGGCGACAGACTCCCTTCTGAGCTTTCCTCGGCGCAATAACCGCCGAGTCCCCTCCGTGAAGGCAAGTCTCATGCCGCGCGCACTTCGCACGCTGTTCCAGCAACGGCCAGGATTCTGAGAGAGCTGGGGCGGGTGAATCGCCTAAAAAGGCCGAGATCACCGAGAGCGCGTGCAAAGATTGCTCAGGTGGCTGCGCAGAATCTGCACGCGGTCAGCCATTGGCATTGCGATTGAGTTCATCCATCGCCAAAGTCGCGCAGTCGCAGCTTGGCTCGCAGCGTGTTCCGCGACATGCCGAGCAGTTCGCTGGCTTGCACCTGATTGCCGTCAACGTGTCGCAGCACCAGATCGAGCATGACGCGGTTCACGGCCGAGCTGACTTCCTTGTAGATGTCCGGCTGCCCGGTGCGGAGGAGTTCGGCCACCAGCCGAGCCACGTCGAGGGATGCCTCCGAATCCACCGGACGCATCGCACCGCCGCGCAAGTTTTCCGGCAAGCAGTCGGGAGTCAGTGTGTCGCCGGTCGCGTGGATCATGGCGAACTTCAGCGCGTTCTGGAGCTCGCGCACGTTGCCGGGCCATGCGTGCTGGCTCAGAAGTCTCAGCGTGTCCGGGTGAGCGGCTCGCACCTGCTTGTTGAACTCACGGTTGAAGCGGCCGATCAAGTGTTCGACCAACAGCGGCAAGTCGTCGCGACGTTCACGCAACGGCGGCAGATAGATCGTGTAAACCTTCAGCCGATAGAACAGGTCTTGCCGAAATCGGCCGGCGGCGACGAGTTCATCGAGCTTCTGGTTCGTGGCCGCGATCACTCGCACGTTGGTTTGGATGGTCTCGTTGCCGCCGACGCGATTGAAGCGTTGCTCTTGCAGCAGACGCAACAGCTTGGCCTGCGTCGGCAGCGGCAAGTCGCCGATCTCGTCCAACAGCAGCGTGCCGGTGCTGGATTGCTCAAACTTGCCGATGCGCCGCCGATCCGCGCTGGTAAATGCGCCCCGCTCGTGGCCGAACAGTTCGCTTTCGAGCAACGCTTCCGGGATCGCCGCGCAGTCGATGACTTCATACGGTTTGTCGCGTCGCGAGCTGTGGTGATAGATCGCTCGCGCGACCAGTTCCTTGCCGGTGCCGCTCTCACCAAGGATCAGCACGTTGACGTCCAGCGGTGCGACGCGGCCGATCGACTTGTAAACCTCCTGCATGACCGGCGAGCGTCCAACGATGCGGTCCACGGAGTCATCAGTCGCGGCGGATTCCTCAAACACCGCCGGCACATGCCGCATCCGGCTGACTTGGATCGCCTTGGCCAGCAGCTCGCGAAGTTGATGCAGATCGACCGGCTTGAGCAGGTACTCGAACGCGCCGCGCTTCATCGCTTCGATCGCGGTCTCGGTGGTCGCGTGCGCGGTGATGATGATGACGGGCAGCCGCGGGTCGATCTTGCGGATGAGGTCAAACGCCTCCAGGCCGGACATATCGGGCAGCCGTACATCCAGCACGACGGCTCCCGGCGGATGACTCTCCAGCAACGCGAGCCCCTCGCGCGCCGTCGCGGCCAGCAGGACTTCGAGTTCATCCGAAGCCAGCGTGCTCTCCAGCGACAGCCGCACTTGCGGGTCATCATCCACAACCAACAACCGATCCATGAGGCACCCTTACGTTGTCTGCAAAGCGACGGACTCGTGACGCGACGACGCAGCAAAGTGCGGCCCCCGCAGGTCGGCTTGGTTTGACTGTTCGGCCACGTCCGGCAGCCAGATGGCAAACGCCGCGCCGCCACTCGAACGATTCTCAGCGACGATCACTCCGCCGTGTGACTCGACGATGTGCCGGCAGATCGACAAGCCCAGGCCAACTCCCGTGTCCTTGGTGCTGACGAACGGCTCGAAGATGCGCTCGCCGAGTTCCACTGGCAGCCCACCGCCGGTGTCACAGATGCGCAGCAAGCTGCCTGAGTCGCAGCCCACGGAATTGGTTGTCGTGCCTGAGTTGACCGCCGCGCTCGGTCGTGGTGCGGCTCGCTCCGACTCCAGCCAGACCCGACCGCCGGGGGGCGTCGCATCAATCGCGTTGAGCAACAGATTCACGAGCACTTGCCGGACTTGGCCCTCGTCCGCATCCAGAGGCCAGGGGGACGTCATCGCACCTTCCAGCCGCACACCGCGTTGTTTCGCCTGACCAGCCACCAAGTCGAGTGTTTGTGTCCCCAACTTCGACAAGTCGAACACACGCCGCTCGATCAGCGGTGGCCGCGCGAAATCGAGAAAGGTTTGCAGCGACTGTTCCAACCGCGCCGCGACCTCTTCCAGAATCGTCAGGTCGCGTGCTCGCAGCGAGTCGTTCTGAAACCGTTCCATCGCTGCTTGGACCAGCAGCTTCAGCGACATCAGCGGATTGCGCAGCTCGTGAGCCATCCCGGCCGCGAGCTGTCCGACTGCGGCCAGTTGCTCGGCGCGCAGCACTTCCCGCTGACTAGCTTGCAACCGCGAGACCACGCCGGCGACGTGATCCGCGATGTGCCGCAGTTCCACTTGCATGTCGTCGAGCGACGCCGAGCCAGTCACCGACAGTGGCCCAGCCACTTCGCTCAGTCGTCCTGCCGCATCGCGAATCGGTACGGACAACTCCACCAGTGACCGACGCAGCCCGCGCGAGAGTGCGAACCCCGCTAACACGCCCGCCAGTGCTCCGCTGCCCCCCAGCAACAGCAGCACGAGCGACATGCGATCCGCCACGACTTGGTTCTCACGGCTGGTCGTCGCCATCGCCTGCTCGTTGAAGTCGAGATACTCGTGAACCGGTGCGAGAATCTCGCGCGTGAGCACTTCGTCCAAGAGTTGCTCGACACGCTCTCGCGTCTGTGGATCGGAACTGTCCCGCGACTGCCGCTCAAACTCAGTGAAGAATCGTTCGTAGCCCTGCTTGGCCTGATCCACCAACTCATCCTCGCGAGGCGTGGTTGAAAGCCGGTCAGCTTCGTTCATCCAGCGATCGGTCTCGCGGCGGATTTCGGCCACGGCCTCAAGCTGACGTTGATCCCCCGTCCGCAGATATTTGTTCAAGCACGCTTGGATTTCACGCAGCCCGATCTCGATCTCTTCAGCAGCCCGCACACTGCCGACGTTGACCACCAGCACATCCGAGGCGTCATTTTGCAGCCGATGCACATACCACGCGGCAATCACGGCCACCATCAACAACACCCCGCTGACCAACGCCATCGGCCAGGTGACCTGCAACAGCATCCGTGTCTTCTTTGGCTCCGTCATGCGTCGCATCCTTCAGGCGTAGCAAGTCCCCTCGTCGTATCGGGGCACTTTGGCGTATGTCATCGGCAATGGCTCGAATTCGTTTGCCGAGCATGATTGTTGTGACCGCACACCCGCCAGCCAACGCCAGCAAAGCGGCAGTCGCAAGGAATCTCAGTAGAATTCCACTTGCGACAATTAGCCCACGGACAGAAATCGCCGGTTGACTCCTAGTCGATGCGAGCGATGAGTTGGTCCGCATAATCGGCCTCGGGAACGACACCCTCATCGGCGGCCTCGGCTCCGACCAACTCTTCGGCGACGCTGACACTGACCTCGGCATCAAAGGAGTCACCACCCCCCGGAGGCAACAGCACTTCAAACCCCGCCGAGCTTCTCAACGTCTCCATCGAATCCATTAACGAAGACTTCAACACCATTTTCTCGCTTGAATAACTCGTCAGTTCAGTCGGCGAGAATGCGGGAAGCACCGCTCACCGTTGTGGCAAGCTGTGTGCACAGCACACGAAACTTGAGTATGCCGCCGATCTCAGAGGTCAGCCCCAATTTTGAATTTTGCGGTGCCTGACCCCGGACCGTTCACTGAATTCGCAAAACGCGTCGTGCGCCCGCTCGCCCTCGCTCACGCTTCGGGTTAGTAAAGTCAGTGCCATTGGGCTGACGCCACCCCGCTCGTCAGTGACGCTGTTTTACAGCCGATCCAGCGCCGGAAACGGGAACTCACGCGACGGCGAGTGTTGCTCGCGCATGATCTTTTCGATCTGCGTGACGATTTCGGGATGCTCGGCCGAGACATCTTTTGATTCAGCGATGTCCTCTTTGAGGTTGTAGAGTTCGATCTTCATGACGGGCTTTGCGTCTTTGTTCTTCCCTTTCGGAAAGAGGTTTTGGCGGACACCTTTCCAGTCGCCGAGGCGAACGATCTGTTGGCCACCGTAGCCGGGGAACTCGCGGTAGAGAAACGGTCGCTCCGGTTGCGATTGCCCTAGCAGTGTTGCGGCCATGCTGATGCCGTCGATGTTGGCCGGGATTGAACCCTTCGCACCAGCGACTTCCAGCAACGTCGGGAGCCAGTCTTCAAAGCCGCTGACTCGTTCAACGGTTTTGCCGCTTGCGATCTTTCCTTTCCAACGAGCAATCGTCGGCACGCGGAAGCCCCCTTCGTACAACTGACCTTTCAAGCCGCGCAACGGACCCGCCGACTGAAAGAACTTGTCGTCGGTCCCGCCGATCCCCTCATACGCGGGGCCGTTGTCCGAACTGAAGACGAACAAGGTGTTCTCTTCGAGACCGAGTTCCTTCACGAGCGACACGATCCGCCCGACGTCGCGGTCCAGCCGAGTGATCATCGCGGCGTATGCAGCTCGCGGAGTGCGATGCGGCAAGTAGCCCTTGCCGCCGACATACGGCGGATCGTCGAACTGGCCAGCGTATTCCGCCAGCGAATCCTCCGGCACTTGAATGGCCAGATGCGGAATTGTGCTCGGCACGTAGAGGAAGAACGGTTTCGATTTGTTGTCGCGGACGAACTTCAACGCCTGCTCGATAATCTTGTCCTGAGCGAACTCCTTGCCGACGAAGCCCGCGTAGCTGGCTGGATCTTTCGGATCGGCTCCGGCGGCGAGCTTGTTTTGATGCGCGTCGAAGTCCGGATTGTTGAGCGGGAATCGCTTGTCATCGTCCCACAAGTACGTCGGGTAATGGTTGTGAGCGACCGATTGGCAATTGAATCCAAAGAAGCGATTCATCCCTTGCTTGAGCGGCTCACCCGTCGAACCCGGCCCACCGAGTCCCCACTTGCCGAATCCACCGCAGACATAGCCGTTTTGATTAAGCAACTTTGGCAACGTGACCGTGTCGGCCGGAATCGGATACTGACCTTCGGGGGGCGTCCCGCGATTGTCTCGAATGAAAGCATGCCCCGGATGCTTGCCCGTCATCAACACACACCGAGACGGAGCACAGACCGCGTTCCCCGAATAATGCTGCGTCAACCGCATCCCTTCGGCGGCCAGCTTGTCCAGATGCGGCGTCTTGATCTTCGTCTG